>NZ_JBVAYW010000014.1:0-87754 GCF_055412845.1 Pseudarthrobacter adonitolis
CTACGCCAAGGACAAGGTGCTGACCCAGTCGATCGTGATGCGGTCCAAATCAGGCACCGTCCGCTTCGTCGACGGCGAACACCAGGCCCACAAGTGGGAATCCTATTCCCGCCAGGGCTAAAGGCAGGCAACCTCGCTGCCGCCGAAGGACAGTTTGAAAGTGGGTGACCTCCACCCATCCATGATCAGGCTGTCCTTCGGAGCGGGCTCCGCACGCCAGCGGCGATCACGGTCTTATCCTTCGCATCCATCATCAACATCCGTTTCACGACGGAGACCAGCACCGGTAGAAGACCGGGAACTCAATGACGACGAAGTCACCGGCGATGTCATGGAAGCTGGCTGCCCAACCTCTCGTCGTTGGCTTCCTCGAAAACGCCATTCGAACTATCAAAAGCCGCTGTTCTCACCTGACAGTCGCACCCCCGTCAGCGCCAAAGTCCGACAACCCGGCGGGCCAGCCGGTAACACCGCCAACGCGCACCGACGGACAACCAGGAACAGCCCCGCAGCCAGGCACAGCAGGAAGGCCAAGCAAATGACCCGCTACACCGAACCGACCGCCCAGCAGCTCGAAGAGGCACGCGCCCTGATTTTCCTTGCGGAGACGAAAAGGGAACTGCGCAGCACCGGGCATATTTGGGATCTGGCGCTGGAAATTGAAGTGAAATACACGGCCCACAATCAGCGGCAGTACCTCATCCACGCGACCCGTGGAACGCAGTCCATCACCGGGGAGGAAGGCTATTACGTCCATCCCGTAAGCGGCACCCCGGACACTGCAGCATGGCGCCTTGGCATGGACGCCAGGAACGCAGCCAGGAAGCCCCCGGCAGCTAAGGATCGCGCCGCCGAGGCAACCGCTCAGTCTGACACAAGTGGCGGCTTCATCTTGGCCAACCGGGCGTAGTTGCCCCCGTAGTTATCCTCGACGCGGGACTGGTCGTCAGCGTCAAGAAAACTAAAGTAGCCCGCGCCGCCTACGAAATCTGGAGCATAGCTGTTGACAGCACCCAGATAATCTGTCAACTCATCTCGGCCCACGCCAAGTCATTTACTGCAGGATCGCCCGCCGTCAGCCTCGTCACGTGAGAAACCTGGCGCAACCGGGAGGGGTCCCAGGACCTGCTACCAACGGCGGCCGGATCACGCAACGTCAAACAGCACACCATCGCCCAGGCCATGTCTATGGAGCTGCCCTCTGACCGCGCGATCCGTGCGGCGCATGAGCGGCCAGAAGCAGGCGGCGTGCGCGGAAGGCTCGTACTCGACTTCAGTGGCTGAACTGCGGTCAACCTCCCAAGCGGCCTTAGCGCTACTTTCCCGCGCATTGGTCCCCGACCCCCGTGTACCCCGCAAGAACAACGTAGGGTGAGCTCATGGCTTCTCGTCCGAAGTAGTGGCACACGTTGCAGGCTTCCAAAGGGGAGGTCCGACTGGCCGTCGACCTTTACAACCGGTCCGGTAACGAGCGGCAGCTTGAGGCGTTCATCGTACATATGAACCTCGGTTGGACGAAGCTGCTGCAAGCTCGGACGGAGGGCGATGGTGGTGAACTGATCGAGGGTGATGCGCGGGGGTGGCGCATAAAGCACCCTGAGGGTGGGTACCTTTACAAGCCCCTCCGGTCGCTGCTCGGCGAGCAGTTCACAAGCCCGGACCCGCGCCTCAGTAACATCACGTCAGTTGGAGGTCCTCGTTGCCGTACTGGAGCAGGGCGGCTTTGGTGCCGCTGCGGATCACCTGCGGATGAGCCAATCGGCTGTTTCGCATGCACTCGCAGCGTTCGAGCAGTCCACGGGTGCGCCCCTGGTACAGCGCTCCCCTGAGATCGCAGCAACGCCTCTGGGTGATACGGTTCTCACGCATGCCCGCAGTGTCCTCGCCAGCGTTCGCTCCCTTGAAGCAACCGTGGATTTGCACCACGGTCGCGCCGCGACGGGACCTGTTCGCCTCGCGGCCGGGGTAACCGTGTCCCATCGGCTCGTCCCCGAACTGCTGCGCCAATGGCGGGCGGAATTGCCTGGTCTGGACACCCGCCTCTTCGAGGGCGGCGACAATGAACTCGACGTCTGGCTCGCAACCGGGGCAGTCGACGCTGCCGTGCTAGTTGATCCGGACCCGATTCCCGATCGAGCAGTCGTCCTGGCCCGTGACGACTTCCGTGCCGTTATCCGGGCTGACCACCCGCTTGCCGCGGTGAAGCGCATCGCCCTCGAGCTGCGGCTTGAGCGCACTCTCGTTTTTGCTGGCCCCTCGACGCGGCCGTGGCACCCTGGTGTTGAACGTATGCGGGAGATCGCGGAACGCACGGTAGCGAATATCTGATCCCGGGTCTGCTCGATCTGTTCGTCATGCTTAGACTCACTCCTCAGGTCGTTGCCGGTGCCATCCGTAGTGCCAGCATCCCGCCGTCGAGGAGCCGCGGTTCGACGACCCGCAGCGTGCGCTGGGTTCCGTCCTCCGGCAGCATTTTCTTGCCCTGGCCGAGCACGATAGGCGAGACCAGCAGAGCGTACTCGTCGACGAGATTCTCCGCGATGAGCGTCTTGACGAGCGTCGGGCTGCCCCAAACGATTACGTTCTCCCGCTCGCGAAGGGCGCGGATCCGGCCGGGTATGTCATCGGCGATAATCGTGGTGTTGTTCCAGTCGGCGTGTTCCAGGGTGGTCGACACGACGTACTTGGGCATGGCATTAAACTTGTCGGAGGTGAAGTCCCCCGATCGCGACGGCCAGGCGGCGGCGAAGCCGTCGTAGGTGACCCGGCCGAGCAGCATCGAGTCCGCCTCGGCCAGCACTTCGTCGTTGAACGCGCCGGTGGCGTCGCTGAAGAACGGGCCCGACCAGAGATGGGGCTCCTCGGCGACGTTGTCCAGGGTAGTAAACGCGGTGACGGTGAGCTTGCCCATGAAGAGCTCCTTCAGAGTGGTTCCGGTTGGGGTTCCCGCTCTAGGTGCGGAGCGGGATTCGATCCTGTACTTGACGACATTGTGCACGCTCTCCGCGACCTGGGACAACCCATCGGCGACTCGTCGGGTGATCGGACGGTGCATCATGCCCTCGTCCTAAGGAGCAGCCAGACCGTCCGCGGGATCGGCCAGAGGATGGCCAGCGCGAGCACTGGCGCCAGCGAGATGCCGACGTCGGGAAACTGGCGGATTATCACAAACAGGTTGGTGTCGAACCGGGCCGGGGCGTAGACGAGGCACAGCCACAGCGCGAACCCGTCGAGGGCGAGAGCCGCGGCGCCCCAGACCAGGGGAACCCAGCGCTTCGGGGACGTTGCACGCCGCCTGAGCAGAAACCGCAGCGCCAGCCACAGGCTCAACAGCTCCGCCAGCAGAAGTGCCAACGAGACCGCCCAACTGTAGCGCTGCAGCCAGTCCTCGTGCACCACGGCGGGCACCGGGGACTGCCCGTGGAGGATCCGCAGGATGTTGGTGTCGATGGCCTTCAGCCGCGACGGGGCAGCGGTGTCATTGCCGTTGATGACCAGGGCGACGCCGAGTCCGGATTCGGGAACCATGGCCAGGTAGGTGTGGCTGTTGCCCCATTCGCCCTGATGCTCCAGGAGCAGGGGCAACGACCCCTCCGGGACAGGAGCTGCTGCGGGATCGGCGGACTCCACGAGCGGCCGGGTGAACCACCCCATGGCGTACCCCTTGGAACCGTCCACCTGCACGCGGGGCTCGAACATCGCCGCCACGCTCCCAGGCTGGAGGATCCGGGTATCGCCGTACTGTCCGCCGTCGAGCAGCGCGGTCAGCTGATGGCCCAGGTCCTCGGCCGACGCGTACAGGGTGGACGACGGCATTCCGGTGGTGGGTGCGGGCACGTCGGTCTGGCGCCAGGACGAGCCGAACCACAGGGAGTAGCCGGCGGCCGCGTTGTCCGCGCGTGCGGCAGCCTGCGTGGGATGGCTGTGCGTCATCTCCAGCGGTCTGAAGACGTGCTGCTTCAGGTAGTCGCCGAAGGGCTGGCCGGAGACCGTCTGCACCAGGAGGCCCAGGATGTTGAAGTTGGCGCTGGCGTAGTGGAAGGCCTCGCCCGGTTCGCCGGCCAACGGGGCACCTGACAGTGCGCGGACCCCGTCTTCGATGGCCTCCGGGCCTTTTGCCTCGGAGGCCTCGAAGGCGGTGTCCTTGGATGCCATGCCGCTGGCCTGGTGGAGCAGATGGCGGACCGTGATGGCTTGCGAGCGGCTGTCGTCCAGCGTGAACCAGGGCAGGTAAGTCTGTACCGGCTCATCCAGCCGCAGCCGGCCCGCCTCCACCTGCTGCATCACGGCGATGGCCGTGAGGGACTTGCTGGTGGAGGCCAGCAGCACCGGCGTCTGGGTGGTCATCGGCCGCCCGGAGTCGTCGGCGCGTCCAAAAGCGGCGGAGTGCACCTGGGCGCCGTCCCGGACGACGGCGATGGCGGCGCCCGGAATCCCGAGGGCCTCGATCTGCTCCTGCAGGAAGGAGTCCAACGCCTCGTAGGCCTGACCAGGATTCGCGGGTTCTGTGGGCGGTGAGACAGCCGGGTCCGGTGGAGGAGAGGTGGCGCCGCCGAGGATCCCCACGGCCAGGAAGCACAACAGGAGACAGCGCGCTGACCAGGAAATAGTTCGCATGCCCGCACCTGCACTTCGGCCGACCATCCCTTCACGGTATGGCCTGGCCAGGTGGAAATCAATGCATCGAGGACGGGTGCAGGGGAGTACGACGACGGCGCCCGGCTTGGGTGCCGACGGGCGCCTGGCGACCATGGCACCCCTGTATCCTGACAATGTAGGTTGAAGGGCGCCAGCGGCCATCGACCAAGCTCGGTTCGCGGCCGGATGACGGTCTGAAATCTTGGGCCGTAGCCCTGGACGTCGTGGAATCGCCGCCGCAATCGTCAGTCTCCGATCGGCCCCCGGACTCTTGGAATGGATCTTTTATCAGTACCGACACGCCAGCTCCCGTGGGAATCCCAACCTCGGTCCTCAAACCCTCGCGCACAGCTGCGGTGGATGAGCCCGCCCTCGTGACCTGGGCCGAGGCTGGTACCAGCATGACCGCGCGATGGCGTTCCGCGAACGGCAGACCGGCGCCGACGCGCGTCGAAGTGGTCTCCGACTCTCTCACGGCCGATGATGCGAACCGGATGGCGTCACAGGGGATCGCGATGCTCTGGCACGGTGACTTTCACAACGGGCGGCAGATCCTCAACGCCATGGACCGGCGGGTAGGCGCCGGAAAGAAAAAGATCGCAGGAACTCCGGCCGATGAGTTCTATCGGTATCGCCAGTCCCGCTCGCATCGTGCACGCATTCTCGGCCTGCTGCTGATTCCTCTTGATCCGGGCCCGGTGGTGCCGCTGCGCCGTGCACCGGATATCCGGGAGGCCGCCGCTGAAGCGTACGGTGATATCGGCGAATCTTCTGTTGTGTCCCTGCATGAGCTTGTCGGGGCGATTGGCGCCCACGAGTGGCGACGGAATGGCGTCTACGTCGATGCCCTGCAGGGCCGCATCCACCCGCACTATGGCACGTTCTTCCCCACCCGGAGTGAGTATGTGGATCTCGTGGCCGCCGCTGCGTTGCCCTCTGACACGCTGGCGTTCGACGTCGGAACCGGCACCGGGGTGCTCGCTGCCGTCCTCGCCCGCCGTGGCGTCCACCGCGTGGTAGCGACGGACAATGAACCGCGTGCAATCGCCTGCGCCGGTGAGAATTTCCGGAACCTCGGTGTCCAGGACCGTGCTGAGGCCGTCCTGACCGACATGTTCCCGCCCGGACGGGCACCGCTCATTGTGTGCAACCCGCCCTGGATTCCGGCCACGCCGCATTCCACTCTGGACAGCGCCGTCTACGACCCCGGGAGCAGGATGCTGTTCCGCTTCCTGAACGAACTCTCCGACCATCTGGAGCCGGGCGGTGAGGGCTGGCTTGTCCTCTCCGACCTGGCCGAGCACCTTGGCCTGCGGTCGCGTGACGATCTGCTGACCGCCATCAAGGCGGCTGGGCTGAAGGTGATGGAACGGCTCGACACCAAGCCAACGCATCCGAAGGCATCGGACCGCGACGATCCTCTGTTCGAGGCGCGCGCGGCCGAGGTCACGTCCCTGTGGCGGCTTGTTCCCCAGTAGTCAGGGAGCGTATGCAGGCCACCAACGCGCCAGTTTGCAGCACCCGTTGTCAGTGCTCGGCAGCGAGCCTATGCTGTGGCCACGGCCCCACTCGGGGACCGTCCAGGATCCTCCCTCATTGGGTGCCAGGCACGCGCTGGGCTGCCCGCGTCCTGGACATCACGGGACAGGAAAGACCATGACCAAGTATCTGTTTGAAGCGAATTACGTGGGCGAGGGAATCAAGGGGCTCATGCGTGAAGGCGGCACCAAGCGGCGTGACGCGCTGGTGGACGCCCTCAAATCGGTGGGGGGATCCCTCGAGTGTTTCTACTACGCGTTCGGGGAAACCGACGTCCTGGGCGTCTTTGATGTGCCCGACCAGGCGGGCGCTGCAGCCCTTTCACTGATGATCAATTCGACGGGTACCGTGACCGTGCGGCTGAAGCCGCTCATGACGCCGGAAGATGTCGATGCGGCGTCCAAGTTGACGCCGTCATACCGGGCTCCGGGGCAATAGGGCGTAGCCGACGGGTCACCTGGCCAGCGGCCGCCGTCGGGAATTACGACGGCGGCGCGCCGGTTGGGCGCCGGCGGTCGCGTTTATGTGTACATGAGTGAGCCCGGGGTGGTGAGCTTTTCGCCGGTTTCCAGCCAGGTCTTGAGGCCCGAGAGAATCATCGGCCAGCCGCCGTAGAGCTGGTCGTTGGCGCCTTCGCGGAGCTGGTCGTGGGTGACGGTGAGGTGGCAGGAATCGCCCACCGGTTCGATCTCCCAGGTGACGCGGGAGGTGCCCTCTTCCTTGACGTCTTCGCCCCAGAGGGCGCGCATGGTCTGGACGAGTTTGCGTGGGGGATCGACTTCGATGTTTTCGCCTTCGCCCAGGACCATTCCGTTGGCCTTGGGGTTGTGCATCTCGTAGTGGCCGCCCGGCGTCCAGTCCGCGGTGTGCGTGTTGCCGAACTGGTATTTGCTGCGGATCTCGCTGGTGGTGATGGCTTCCCAGAGCCGCTCCGGGGTGGTTTTGATGTAGATTTCGAAGATCTTTTCCATGGGACTTTCCAATCTGGTTTTGAGGTCGCTGAGGGCAGCGGCCCATGGTTGTGCATACTTGCTGACCCAGCGGTCATGGACCAGCCGGATGGGCACCGGATTCAGGAAGTGCAGTTTCTCCCGGCCCCGGCGGCGGGTGACCACCAGCCCGGCTTCCTCCAGTAGCTTGAGGTGCTTCATGACCCCGTAGCGGGTCATGTTGAAGTGCGCCTCCAGCGCGTGGAGGGTCTGCCCGTCCTCCCGGAAGAGCTCATCGAGCAGGTCCCGGCGGGTGGGGTCGGCGAGGGCCTTGAATACGGCGTCCACGGTTCAAGGATAGGTGACTAAATGGTCACATGTCTATAGTTGCCTTCTTGGGTCCGAATCCTAAGGTGCTTAGAAAGACGCTGATCAGTGAGAGCCGCATGGAAGCTAGCTCAAGTGGCTCGCCTGCAAGTTGAGTGCCAGACATGGCGATGGCTTCCTTGGGCTTGGCGCGCCTCACGCCGTCAAAGGCAAAGTGCTGGACTGTTTCGCGGTGGTGGGGAAAGTGGTAGTTCATCTGCTTCTCGTTTCTTCGTTTTGACGCTGTGGGCGCTGACTGGTTTTGGGCACAAAAAAAGACCACGTTCTAGTGGCCTTGGGTGGAGCGCTTCTTAGCAGGTAAATTCTTGCTTCATCATGAGGTCGAAGGCATCCCGCGTAGTCTGAAGGTTTTCTTCGGCTTCGATGCGATTCTGCATCTGCTCCTGCATGGCAAGAATCTCTTCGTATCGGTTGTCCTCGGGTATGTTCATCGAGCGGTATGGAGTGCCTTGCCAATCGGCGTTAATAGCCTCCGAAAGTAGTGCGTCGGCCAGAGCTTTGAGAATGATTACAGCCGCCCTTGGCCCGAACGTGCTTTCCAAATCCTCGACTCGAAAGCCCGAGGCCTGCCCGCTAGAAATAGTGGCCCAGCCCCCTCGAAGCGGCAAGGAGTCCATGTCCCTTAGCGTCAGGCCCGCGTCTTCAAGTGGCTCCGTGATATTGGCGACCAAATGCTGCGAGTCAACAGCAACAGCCCAGCGATCGCCAATCATTCCTTGAGCTATGAGCGGATAGGAGTTCACCTCAAGTAGCGGAAGGCCGTGTTCGTCCTCACCGCTAACTATGAATTCCATGGCAAAGCTACCGTCGACATGAAGCCGGTGCTCATTGTTCTGATTGCACATCGTGTCCTCTTTCAAATTGGTTGTGGTTTAACGACGAAGAGGCCATGTCCGCTAAAGCGGGCAAAGCCTCTCTCTTTTTGGGAGTTCGGGATGCCGTCCGGCCAGTGTTCCTCGATCTCTAGTTACATTTTACGAAGACTTCCGTTTCACATTCCAACTGAGCTGCTCAAGCAGTGGCTTCTGTCCATGCCCTGCCACTTCAAGTGTGTGGAAACTTCCGTGACACTTGCAACCAGGTCGCGCGCCTAACCTTCAAGTTCCAGCTGGATAGTCAGGACGTGGCGTCAGCGCATCCTTGTCTAGCAGTCGGCACCCAGAGCTTGAGGAGTGGTGCCAAAAGTGGCACCATTGTTTCTGTGGCAAGCATCGAGAAGATCGAACAGCAAGCTAGAAACTCACCGGGCGGGGGATCCCAGAATCAATCTGCAGGACAAGAACGGTAAGGCTAAGCCGTATCAGGT
This sequence comes from Pseudarthrobacter adonitolis, assembly GCF_055412845.1. Taxonomy (NCBI): domain Bacteria; kingdom Bacillati; phylum Actinomycetota; class Actinomycetes; order Micrococcales; family Micrococcaceae; genus Pseudarthrobacter; species Pseudarthrobacter adonitolis. The sequence continues at coordinate 8,800 of NZ_JBVAYW010000014.1, forward strand.
CAAACAAGCCTTAGCCGCAATCGATCGGAGCAAGGAGAAGTAGATGTCCACTCGAAAAGCAGCAGCCGTTCCGTCCCCGGTTGCGCAGTACCGATACTCGGTGCAGTGGTCACCGGAGGACCAGGAGTTCGTTGCCACTGTCCTTGAGTTCCCTTCGCTGTCGTGGCTGGACGAGGATCAGTTCGAGGCACTTCGCGGCGTCGAACGCCTGGTGTCCGATGTCATCGACGAACTTAGGGATTCTGGCGAAGCGGTGCCGCAACCAATTTCGACCCAAACGTTTAGTGGCAGGCTCAACCTTCGGGTACCCCCTGAGCTCCACCGCAAGCTGGCGATTGAGGCTGCCAATCACGGAGTGCCCCTGAACAGATACGCTACTGAGTTGTTGACGGCGTAAGGGAAGTCCACTGGTTTACAAAAACCGCTTGGCTGCTAAGAACTCTTTGTAATTGTCTGGGATGTCCACAGTGGCGCCCGTCTGTCCGTCTGCCCGTCCTCCCGGGTCTAGGGTTTGCGGCTCGGGCAAAGCAAACAGGAACCCCGCAGCGGTGGTCTGCGGGGTTCCTGGTCTGTAAGCGGCTAGTTACTCGGAATCAGACTTCTGTTCCCGGTCCCGGAGGTTGTTCTTGATCTCGTCGAACTTCTCTTTGATGACCCGTTCCACTTCGGAAAGTGATTTTCCAGCGCTGCTCAACGGGTCCATCTGGAGGTAAACGTTGTGACCGACAGGCAGGTCGTACTCGTCCTTCAGGTGGGTGCCGCCGCCGACTCCTTGGAGGGACAGGTACACTTGTGCGTCCGTTCGGGCAATGCCGGCGATGGTTCCGAAGACAACCGTGAAGTCATTCGCCTGAAAGCTCACACTCTGACCGATATGGCTGCGGTCAAGGTCACCGGCTGCTACGGGCTTTTCGGACTGGCTTCCGCTGTAGTTCATGAGCTTCTCCTAAGAATCGAGGGACGCATGCCATAGCAGTCTATAAGTGACGCAGGAAGCGAAGCGGGGAATATCTTACCCCTTGACCTCGTACGCCTTGGGCAGCTTCAGGCCGCGTTCCTCCATGAGGGTGCGCAGGCGGGTGGGGTAGTCGGTGATGATGCCGTCCACGCCCAGGTCCATCAGGCGCGCCATGTCCGCGGTGGTGTTCACGGTCCACGGGATGACGGGCAGGCTCAGTTGGTGGGCTTCGGCGATCATCTCGGCGGTGACGGAGCGGAACGTGGGGGAGACGACGTCGTACCCCTGGGCAGCTGCAGCCTTCGGAAGGGAACCGTCGTAGTCGTCGATGTCGATGCCGCCCAGGTTGCGGCTGGCGCCGGGCTGGCCCACGCCCATCCAGGCGTCGCCGCTGGAGAGTGCCACCAGGGGAAGGTTGGGCGCGATCTCCTTGGTGAGGTTCAGCGAGGACCAGTCGAAGGACTGCAGTGTGGTCCGGTCCGCCATCCCCGAGGCCTGGATCTCCGCCACCACCGCGCGGGTGAGGGACTCCATGCCGGCGCCGCCGATCTCGCTGCTCTCCACCTTGGTCTCCACGTTGAAGCGGACCTTCGCGGCGCCAGCGCCGCGGACCAGCTGGTCGACGTCCTTGAGCTCGGCGATCCGGTTGCCCTCGATGACGTCCTGCTCAGGGTAGCCGGGCAGCTGCACGACGCCGCAGTTGAGCGTCTTGATCTGCGCGAGGGACAGCTCGGCCACGCGGTCGCCCACGTACGGGAACTCGGGGTCGCCGGCGGTGGAGGGTGCGGTGTCCGCGCACTTGGCGGCTTGGATGGTGTCGTCGTGCCACACGATGACCTTGCCGTCCTCGGTCAGGTGGGTGTCCAGCTCCAAGGTGGTCACGCCCAGTGCCAGGGAGTTCGCAAACGCGGCGAGGGACTCCTCGGTCCATTCGCCGCGGCCGCCGCGGTGGCTCTGCAGGTCGAAGGAGCCGTTGCGCTCGTTCGTCTTGATGGCAGAGGTTGCGGTTCCGGCAGCGTTCGACGCCGGCGTGCCGGCTTCGGTCTGGGTGCTGGCGACGGCTGGGCTCGCCATGGCGGCGATGAGGGCGGCGGCTGCCGCGGCAGTCAGGATTGGGCGCATGAGTGGTTCCTCCTGGGATAACGGGGGCCGGCTGTTCGCCGGTGACCCGTCCACGCTAGGGAGGGCAGGTGGCGTGGTGGGTGCCTCGAGTTGGAGCGGAGGTTAACTCGAAGCGTTACGAGTGTTCGCGCTTATTCCGTGACAGCCGCTGGAACCGACTCGCCGTCGCTCAAAGCAGGAGTGCTGCGGCGGCGCCAGTAGGCCGCCAGGACCGCACCGGAAACGTTGTGCCAGACCGAGAAAATCGCGCCGGGCAGGGCCGCTTCGGGAGTCAGATACTGCCGTGCCAGCCCTGCTGCAAGGCCTGAATTCTGCATGCCGACCTCAACCGCAGTGGTGCGCTTGGAAGGAATCGGTAGCCGGAACAAACGGGCCGCAGTGTAACCGAGGGCGTATCCCAGGCCGTTATGCAGAATCACCGCAACGAGAACCAGCAGTCCTGCTGAGAAAATGGCCTTTGCGCTTCCAGCCACCACCGCAACCACCACAGTGGTGATGGCGAGTACCGAGATCCAAGGAAGGGCGGGCAGCACCCTGTTGACCAGGCGCGGCGAGAAGAGCCGGAGGACGAGTCCCAGCAGCACAGGGAACAGCACAATCTGGACGATGGACCACGCCATCGAACCGGCGTCCACCGGCATATACTGACCGGCCAGCCACAATGCCAGCACCGGGGTCAGCAGCGGAGCAATCAGCGTTGAAACGGTCGTCATCGCGACGGACAGGGCGACGTCGCCCCTGGCCAGGTAAGACACCACGTTGGACGCCGTTCCGCCGGGGCAGCAGCCCACCAGGATGACGCCCGCGGCCAGCGCAGGCGGCAGCCCCAGCGCCGCCGCGATCAACCAGCCCAGTAACGGCATGACGGCATACTGCGCCACAACGCCGATCACCACCGGAACCGGCCGTTTGGCAATGACGGCGAAGTCAGGGGGCGTGAGTGTCAGCCCCATGCCGAACATGATGAGTCCCAAAAGTGGGTTGATCCAGGGGGCCAGCCCTGTGAAGGCTGTTGGGGCGGCAAGCGCTACGGCGCCTCCGGCCAGGATAAGCACCGGGAAAAGAGTGACGGCGACGCGGGCGCTGCGTTCTTCGGCGGCTGATGCCGTCGTCGAAGATTCGGGTAAGGAAGACATACCTACCGGATCATCACAGTGAGAGCTAAGTTTCAGAATCAGCGTGCATTGATGAAGCCGGGGCGGGTGTGACCGTGCGCCGCGTGAACGGCGCGGCGCACGGTGCACTGCGCACTAGATCCGGGCGGATTCCTTCTCGCGCTCGGCCGGCTTGTAGGACTCCCAGAAAGTGGCTCCGGTGATGCCGAGGGGCCGGGGGTCGAAGACCGGGTCGAGGCCGAGCTTCTGCTGCCTTTCGAAGTCCCTGAGGGCCGCCAGGGCAGGCTTCTGCAGGATCAGGATGCCGATGATGTTCAGCCAGGCCATCATGCCGACTCCGATGTCGCCCATCAGCCAGGCATCGGCGGCCGTGTTCACACTGCCGTACGCGACCGCGATGAGGATCAGGACCTGCAGGGCCATCGTGGTGACACGGCCGACGCTGGCCCCGACACCGGGAATCATCTTGTTCGAGGAGTTGCCCACGAGGAAGCGCAGGTTGGTCTCCGCCATGTAGTAGTACGCGATGACCGTGGTCAGGCAGAAGAAGATCAGCGTGATCGCGATGAACGCGGCGCCAAAGCCTGGGAAGACCGAGTCGAAACCGGTCTGCACGAACTGGGGTCCGGCCGTGGCCGTGGCCGAGAGCAGGCCTCCCTCCACGAGGACCTCGCTGTCTTCAGTGCCGCCGGAGAAGACGCGGTAGGCGCCGGTGGAGAGGATCAGGAAGCCGGTGGCCGTGCAGACGAACAGGGTGTCGATGTAGACCGCGAAGGCCTGCACCAGGCCCTGCTTGGCCGGGTGGGAGACTTCGGCGGCAGCCGACGAGTGGGGGCCGGTTCCCTGGCCGGCCTCGTTCGAGTAGACGCCGCGCTTGACGCCCCACATCACGGCCAGGCCGATGACGGCGCCGAGGGCCGCGTCCATGCCGAACGCGCTGCGGAAGACCATCGAGAGGATCGCCGGCAGCTGGGCAGCGTTGACGAAGACAACCACCATGGCGAGGACGATGTACGCGGCGGCCATGAACGGCACGACGAAGCCGGCGACGCTGGCGATGCGCTTCACGCCGCCGATGATGACGAACGCCAGGAGGATCACGGATCCGACGGCGACGACCCAGGACGGGATGGTCCAGGCGCCGTTGATCGCGGTGGCCATCGAGTTGGCCTGGACACCGGGCATCAGCACGCCGCAGGCCAGCACGGTAACGGCCGCAAAGACGTAGCCGTAGACCTTGAAGAAACCGGCGCCCTTGGTGTGGGCACGCGCGCGGGAGAGGTAATACGCGGGGCCGCCACGGTACTCACCGGTCAGCGGATCACGGGTCTTGTACATCTGGCCCAGTGTGCACTCGATGAATGAGGTCGAGGCGCCCAGGAAGGCGACCATCCACATCCAGAAGAGGGCGCCGGGGCCGCCGAAAGCGACAGCGGTTGCGACGCCGGCGACGTTGCCGGTTCCGACGCGTCCGGCCAGCGACATTGCCAGCGCCTGGAATGAGGACACGCCGGAGGCGGACTTTTCGCCCCGGAGCAGCTGCTGGATCATTCCCTTGACGTGCCGGACCTGCATGAAGCGCGTACGGATGGAGAAGTAGACGCCGGTGGCGAGGCAGAGATAGACGAGCCAGTCGCTCCAGATCACGCCATTGATGGCTGATAAGACATCGCTCATAAGTGTGGGTTCCCTCCATGGAAGATTGCGGGTGATGCGGTTGGTGCTGCGCGCGGTCGGGTGGGCATAGTGGCGCGCACCACACCAAAACCTGTGAAGTGTCGCACAAAGTATCAGTGTTAGTCCATTTGGCCATCTCCCGGGCGGTCTCGGACACCGTACGGCGAATTTGTGGTAGTCCGCCTGCTCGGCAGCTTTCACGTCCGCACCGACCAGCGCGATGTCGCAGGGAGCCATGACCTCCGCGAACCAACGGTGCCGCTATGCCTGGTACCTAAGCCGCCCAAACTGCGCCAGACTGGAGCCCTCAACGACGCCTACGATGCAGCTCTCGCGGAATTCCGCGCGAAGAACGGCCTTGATGCGCGGGGATACTCCAGGACGCCGACGGGCCGAACCAACTCTGGGAAAAAGGCCAATTTTGTCCCAGTGCATCCTGGGATGCGGGAATAGTCGGCGCCCTCACTCGCGTTTCATCGCGCTCACGAGGTGTGGGCGCTTTCTCGAACGGGTCTTTGCGAAAGCGCCCGGCTGGGATGGCTCGCCGTATAGCGGTCTGCGTTCCGTCCCAGTCGAAGGACCGTTTAGACCGGTGACCGTCCGCCTTTGACTTCCCCCGGTGGGTACGAGCTAAGGGGCGGGATCGGCGTTCCGTTTTGTCGGCCGATAGCCGGCGATTGCGGCGCGGACGTCGCCCTCCTCGTGCTCGCCCTTCTTCTTGCCGAACGGCAGCACTTTTAGCAGCGGGTGCACGATAGCCATGACGAGGAGGCCCCAGGCGAGTCCGAGGATGGCCGAGCACAGGGTGTTCACGAGCCAGGCCAGGAAGCCGCCCACCACCGGGATCCCGACGAAGGGGGCCTCGAGGACATGGACCAAGTCATAGGGCGCATGCCAGCCGAGGTCGTATGCTCCCTGCAGCATGATGTGGCCACCAACCCAAAGCATGGCGACCGTCCCAATAAGGGTGATCGCGGCCAGCACCGAGGGCATCCCCTTGACGAGCAGCTCCCCGAAGCGCTGGGAGCCCGCGGAATCCTTAGCGGCCAGGTGCAGGCCGACGTCGTCCATCTTGACGATGAGTGCGACGGCACCGTACACGAGCACCGTGATCACGAGGGCAACAACGACCAGAATGAGAGCCCGGACCCACAAGGACTCGTCGGCCACCTCGTTCATCGAGATGACCATGATCTCGCAGGACAAGATGAAGTCGGTGGTGATGGCGCCCTTGGTAACCTTCGCCTCCGCCTCCGGTCCCCGTTCGACTGCCGGCGCATCTTCGTCCGCGGAGTGGTGTCCGCGGAGCTTGTGCCAGACCTTCTCGGCACCCTCGTAGCAGAGGTACGTGCCGCCCGCCATGAGGATGAACGGGATGGCCCATGGGACGAAGGCGCTGATGAGCAGCAGGGCCGGCAGGATGATCAACAGTTTGTTGCGGAGCGAGCCCCAGAAGATCCGCTTGATCATCGGCAGTTCGCGGGACGGGTCCGCCCCCGATACGTACTGCGGGGTGACGGCGGCGTCATCGATTACCACGCCGGCGGCCTTGGCCCCCGCTTTGGCCGCTCCGGCAGCGACGTCGTCCACCGAGGCGGCCGCTATGCGGGCCAGGGCTGCGACGTCGTCCAGCAGGGCGACGAGACCGCCGCTCACAGATCGCACCCGTACTGCTCGAGGGCGGACGGCTTGGCGTGGATGCCTCGGTCGAGGCGCGTGATTGGCATGTTTGGAGTATATCGACGGCGGGCAGCCCATCGAACCGGAGTGGCGTGCGTTAACTGCAGTAGTGCCCGCCCGCGGCCTGCGAGTTCACGCCCCCCGACCAGACGGGCTAATAAGCTTTCAACTGGACGGCCAGTTCGCGGCGCCCGGCCCGTCGAACAGCGCGCTGTTGCTGCTCTGAGGTACCACGACGTGGACGGCGTTGCGCTGGACGGTGAAGTCGGTCGGCGTGGTCGTCGCGATCTCGCCGTCGAGGTTCACCGGCAGCGGCTGCTCGGTGACCAGCCGGACACGCCGGCTGGTCAGGTGGTACACCCGGTCGTGTTCGATGAAGCTTCCATCCTTGAGTAGCCGTGCGATCTTCACGTGCTCCCGGAGCGGCGCCGCCAGGATCGCGTAGATGTCAAGAATGTGATCGTCGATCCCTGCCGTCGGGGAGACCGTGTTGCCGCCGCCGTAATGCCGGCCATTGCCGACGGCCACCTGAAGCAGGTTTTCGAGTTCCATCGGCTCGTGGTCCCCCTCGGGGAACTCGAGACGGGCCCGGAACGGCTTGTGACGGGCATATGAGCGCAGGGTGGCAATGCCGTAGGCCAACGGCCCGAGATGCCGCTTCAGGCGGGGGCTGAGAGCTTCGGTAACAGCCACCGACAGGCCCACGGACGCGACGTTGAGGAATGGCTCACCGTTAGCTCGGCCGAGGTCGATGTCCACCACCTTTCCTTCTGCGATGGTGGCGCACGCCTCGGCCAGATTATTCGGTATCTCCAGCGTGCGGGCGAAGTCATTGGCGGTGCCCAGTGGAAGAACGCCGAGCATAACGTCGGTGCCGGCAACTCGGCCGGCGGCGGAGGTCACCGTCCCGTCGCCGCCACCGACAACCACCAGGTCGTGCCCGTCCGCAAGCACTCGATCAAGCGTCCTGGCCAGGTCTGCCCCTGACAGTACGTGGTGCACGGCGGAGATCGGCACGCCTGCCCTGTGCATCGTGTCCACCGCAAGTTTGTGTGCCGCCCCTCGGCGTGATCCGGCGTTGATCACAACGGCGGCAGAGCGTGCGTCACGGGCAGCCTTCATGTGGACATGTTAGGCCGTTGACCTGTGAATTCCTTGCCCGCGGTGCAGGACCTAGTGCCTGCTCTCGCGCTCGCCGACAGGCATGGGCCTTGTGGAGGCGTACGACGGCGGCGCTTGAGTTCCAGCCGCAGGAACCTTACGTGCGGGGGAGCCCAAGGTAGCGTGGCACCTTTTCCGCGTAGTCCGGGTACGACTGCGGAAACAGGCGCGCGAGCGCGGCCTCTTCCTTGAGGACAAACCGGTGCTCCATTAGCAGCTCGGCCGGCAGCAGCGCGAGAACCCAGGAGGAGCCGGCTAGGGTGCCCGCACCGAGTTGCATGAGCCACCAGCCCACGTACATGGGATGGCGGGTGATCGCATAAGGACCGGTGTCCACCAGGTCCTCCGGCTGCTCCAGCTCAAAGGGACCCGCCGATCGCCGTCGACGTTCAGCCAGGGCCCAGACATTCAGGCCGGCGCCGGCCACCACCAGTCCCGCGCCCGCCATCCTGTGAATGGAACGGGGGCCGGGAAGCGGCATGGGCCGGAGCCGGGCAAGAAGGAGATCAAGGGCCATCGCGGCCACAACGGGCGGAGGCAGCGGAAGGTTCTCGTAGACCGCCTTCACGCGTCCCGCCAGGGTGCGCACGGAATTGCCGTCGGCTGCCATGGTTTCAGGGTACGCCGCGTGGGCAATAGCGCAGTGCTGTGATGAACTGACCGGCAATGACATGATGCCTGCGTACTACCTCATGGCCGTTGCCGCGGTTGCCGCCGTGGCCATCTGGGTCCTGCCCGAATCAGCACGGAGGCACCTGCCCGGGTCCATGCCCAGCGTGGATTCGGAGGAAGCCGCCCGGAAGCTGGTGGTGACCCAAGCAGCTATGAGATCGCGCGGGCGTCGCACAAGGGGCGGCATGCCGGCTTGGTTTTCCGTGCCTGCGGTGGCGTGGCTCCCCCATGGCGGCGGCCGCGGCAGCAGCACCACCCGATATTGAGGTCGCGAGTAACGCCCCAAGAGCTAGCCCGCCACGGCCGCCTTCGCCGCTTGCGAGGCCTGCATCCATTCGCTCAGCCACGGTGCCCGGACGCTCGACGTGATCCGGCAGTCGGCAACAAAGGTTCCCTTCGCGCCGGCGTCGATCCAGTCCTTGAGCGCCTCAAGGTCCGCCAGCGAGCGGATGATCGACGACTCGGCACCCAGCGCGCGGGCGACGCCGCTGAAGTCCACCTCGGGGATCAGCATGGGCTTTTCGGTCAGGCCCTGGGAGCCGTACTGGTGGATTTCGGCTCCGTAGGCGGCATCGTTGTAGATCACGACGACGGCGCTGCTCGCCGTACTAATGAGCGATTCGAGGTCGGACAGGCCCATCAGGAAACCGCCGTCGCCGGAGGCCAGCACCAGGGTGAGGCCGTCCTCCACGCGAATCAGCAGTCACTCAGCAAGCAGAGGCCTGCTCCGCCCTGCGCCAGCCCCATAAACATCGTCCGGTGCAGGAGGTCCCCGTGCTTGCGGGAGACCTCCACTTTCCTCAATATCGCCGACGTGCAGGGCTGCCATGAGCGCGACGGGGTCGTGGTTGGACTTGTGCAGCTTCTCGGTGGGGTAGGGGATGAAGTAGTCATAGAGCTGGGCAAGCGTCTTGTGGTAGACCTCGACGGCGGTACCCATCCCTGGCGCCGCCCCACCAGTTGATGGAACCGCTCGTCCGCCTGAAAGCAGCACAACAGGCACTTCGCCGCGCTCCCGTCGACGTCGGACGGCGTTATTCCCTGCGTCGACAGCCTCGCCTTCCGGCGATACCGGAGCCATCGCGGGGACTCACGTTGGGGCGTCTGGAGCACCGCAGAGCGCCGCGAATTCCTGAAGCTGGTGCTGGACCGAGTCGAGGTCTTGCCTCCTAGGACAATCCGCGGCAAAGGCCGGGACTACTTCAAGGGCGCCGAGCGGCTCCGCCTGGTCTGAGCGTCGGCGTCCCCCAGAGTACTAACATGAGCGATTCATTCGGACCGCCCGGAGGACGGCCTGGGGGCGGTTAGGGGCTTAAGGGGCTGGCGCGTCGAGGGAGTCGAGGGCGCGGATGCTGGCGACGTAGGCCTCGGCCTCAGCGACAGTGACCATGAAGAGGGCGAAGACGCCGTCGACGAGGACGGAGGCTGAGTTGCCTCGGCTACTGATTACGATTCCCTTCGGCAATTTGGCTACTTCTTTCCCTGCGGCTAGGTCTTCGTTGTCTAAACAGAGTTCGTTGTGACCCCATCCGTTGGATGGCTCAATTCGGGGCTCAAGAAAGGACTACCAGCGCGAGCTGCAAGTCCTTCCCTGCACGGTCTTGGCCTTCGCCGACGAGGTCAAAAGAAGCCCTGGGCTCCCAGCCCCACAGCAGGCTAGTCGTCTTCCCCGAGCTGCACCTCTTCGGCGACCAAAACCCGGACCTGCAGCGCGCCGAAATGCTGCAGGCCCTACGACCCCGGCGACCGGCGTGTTCACGAGAACAACCACTTGAGGTTGGTGCGCATGATGCCCTGTAGGTTCATGTCTGGGTCCTCTCGATAATGTTCTGGACTTCGGGCTGTGCGAACAGCTGTATGTTCCGGTACGCGAATTGCTCCAGGACTTGACGGCCCTGTCCGGACAGCCTGTACAGCTTTTTGGGCGGACCGGCGGGACTGTTTTCGAGCCGCAGTTCTACCAGGCCGACGGCGCCGTTCCCAGTGGCGGCGCCAAAAATCTATAGTGGGGCATGGCCATGTTGAGGGTTTCGCTTCGCTTATCAGCGGTGTCGTTTGCGGTAACCGGTGTGTTGCTCATCGCCGTGACGTTCCTACACCCGAGTATTTTCGATCGGCCGGTCAGTGACGTGGTCCTGGAATCCGCGGCGTGGTGAGTTCCCGTGCACCTGGCTGGCTTGGTTGTCTTTGTTCTGACAGTTTTCGGAGCGACCGGCCTTGTTGCCGCCCATGGGGATCAAATGGGCAGGCTGGGACGCGCAGGCCTGGTAGTCACTCTGGTGGGTGCAGGCTGTACCGGCGCTCTTTCCGCCGTCGAAGCGATAGTATTTCCGGTGCTTGCGGAGCGGGCTCCTGACCTGCTTCGGCTTGACGGGCCGCTGGTGGCTTCCTGGCCGATGATCGTCGTCGGCGTTGCAGCCCTCGGATGGTTTCTGGGTCTGGGGATGATTGGTGCCGCGGCGGCCCGCTGCTCCGTTTTCCCCCGCGCAGCCGGGGTGCTGCTGGCAGTCAGCAGTGTTCTGTTCCTCGCCCTTGAGGGTCCGTTCGTTCCGGTGTTTGGCCTGCTCGCGGGCGTGCTTTTCGGCGCCGTCCTGATCTGGTGGGGCTGGCTTTTGGGGAAAGCCGCTGCTGGATCTCCCCAGATGCCATAGCACTGAAGCAAGGACGGCCGCCCACAGGTGGAACGCTCCGATGCTGATTCGGAAGACCTCGACGAAGCAGCCAAGAAGACGCCGTCTACCGCCCCGGGACAATAGGCGCCCGTGACAATAGGGGCGTTTGGCGCCCTGCCAGCCGGCCGCCGTCGTAAGTTTCGACGGCGGCGCCCGGGTTTGGGGAGTGACTCCTGCCCTGGACCGGGGCAGCTGCAGCCGCGTGCGCCCGGCTAGGCAGTACCCCTACCCCGCCACCGCCGCCTTCGCGGCCTGCATGGCCTGCATCCATTCGCTCAGCCACGGGGCCCGGACGCTCGACGTGATCCGGCAGTCGGCCACGAAGGTTCCCTGGGCGCCGGCGTCGATCCAGTCCTTGAGCGCGGCAAGGTCCGCCAGCGAGCGGATGATCGACGACTCGGCACCGAGTGCGCGGGCGACGCCGCTGAAGTCCACCTCGGGGATCAGCATGGGCTTTTCGGTCAGGCCCTGGGAAGCGTACTGGTGGATTTCGGCTCCGTAGGCGGCATCGTTGTAGATCACGACGACGGCGCTGCTGGCCGCCCCAATCAGCGATTCGAGGTCGGACAGACCCATCAGGAAACCGCCGTCGCCGGAGGCCAGCACCAGGGTGCGCCCATCCTCCACCGCGCGGGCTGCCCCGACGGCGCTGGCAAGGCCCAGCCCGATGGTCTGGTAGGCGGTCCCCACCATGACCAGGTCCTGCGGTCTCGGGATGCGCCAGTACATGGGTGCCCAGCCGACGAAGTGCCCGCCGTCCTGGACCACGGTGCGGCGCTCCGGCAGCACCGCATCCAGTGCCGTGGCAAGGGAGCGCGGGTCCAGCCGTCCGTCCGGCGTCTCCGCTGAGCCTGGGTGGTGGGCCGGTCCTTCAGCCAGGCGCCTGCGGGCTTCCGCACGCCAGGCTTCTGCGCGGCTGGCTTCCGGCGAGGCCGGGCCATCCAGGATCCTCAGGAGGCGTCCCGCAGCAGACTTCATGTCCGCGCTGACGAACGTATCCACCCGGGGGTGCGTCGGCTGCAGGGCGGTGTCGATCTGGATGACGGTGCTGTCCGGGCCTAGCAGGTGCCCGAACCGCATGGTGAAGGGGCTCAGGCTTGCCCCGGCCACGAGGACCACATCGGCCTCACCCATGAGCCCGGCCGCGGTGTCCGTGCCAAAGCCGCCCGCCACGCCGAGGTATCCGTCGCCCTGGAGGAGGTTGAGCGCCAGGGCGGTTCCGGCCGTCAGCGCGCCCAGGCGGTCGGCGAGCTCCCTGAGTTCCGGGCCGGCTCCGGCGAGATGCGCACCGCGGCCGGCGAGGATCAGCGGCCGCTTCGCCCCGGCGAGCAGGCGGGCTACCTGCCCAAGGCCGCCGTCGACGTCGTCCGTTACCTGAAGTGCCAACGGTGCCGGAAGTTCCTCGTCCGCAGCCTCCAGTGCCGCGAGGTCGTAGGGAATGGCAATAACCACGGCGGTCCGCTTGGTGAGCGCGTACTCCACCGCCTGCTGCGTGATGGAGCCCGCGGCGTCGCGGGTGACGGTGAAGGTCGCCGCGCCGAGGCCTGCAGCGATTGCCGCCTGGTCCACGTCCTGGGGCCGGGCGCCGCTGCTCGGAGCGTCCCCGGTGACCAGCACAACGGGGATTTGCGCCTGGACCGCCTCTGCGAGGGCGGTGAGCGCATTGGTGTAGCCGGGGCCGTAGGTGGTGGTGCCCGCGGCGAGACGTCCTGACGTTCGGTAGTAGGCGTCGGCCGCGGCGATGGCGGCGCCTTCATGGCGGACGGGGGAGAAGCGGAGGCCCAGCTTTTCCGCGGCGTCCAGGAAGTAGACGTTTCCGTTGCCCATGACGCCGAAGACATCGCTGAGATAGCTGCTGAGAACCTGCGCCACGCGGCCGGAGACGGTAAGTGAAGTCATGCAGGAATCTTCTGATTTTGTCCAAGAATAGGCAACAGAGCCAAGTTGGATTGGGATATTTGGCAGCAGAATGGAGTCATTAATGAAAATATGCCCATCTGTGGCGTGCATCACCTGCGTTTAGTCGGAGGGGCGAGATTCCTGCTCCGTCAGTCGGCTCAGGAGGCCGTCGTAGCGGGGCGGCATAAGTTCAACCACGGAGATGGCCGTGCTGGTCCGCTGGATTCCGTCGATGGCCAGGATCTGGTTGGTGATGCGGTAAAGATCGGCCGTACTCCGGGCCACCACCTTGGCCATGAGGTCCGCGTCGCCGGTGGTGGCGTGCACCTCGATGACCTCCGGGATGGCCGCGAGCCCGTTTTCCACCGCTCCCGCCCGCGTCTGGCTGATGGCCAGCGAGAGGAAAGCCATTAGGTCATAGCCAAGCGCGGCGGGGTCCAGTCTGCGGCTGAAGGAGCGGAGGGCGCCGCTGCGCTCGAGCCGTGCCAGCCGGGCATGGACCGTGTTCCGGGCGACGCCGAGCGTCCGCGAGAGTGCCAGGGCGCTGGCTTCCGGATCCTTGTCCAGGGCCAGGATGATCCTGCCGTCGAGTGAATCCACGGTGCGGGGGTTCGGGATGGTCATATTTTCACCACAGACAGTAGAAGTTGAGCAGAAGTCCCAATGGGTTGAGCGTATCTTGCATTGTGGGCCGGGTCACAACATGATCGTTCCTCATGACCCGTGATCAGCTCCTGACCGCACCGGACACCGCGCTCCCCACCCTTCGCGGCGCGGTGGCCGGCCTCCCGCCCTACGTCCCGGGCCGGCGCGGCGCCGGCACGGACATCGCAGCCCTCGCCAGCAACGAAAGCCACTACGAGCCACTGCCCGCTGCCGCCGCTGCGGTGGCCGAAGCGGCCGGCACCATGAACCGCTACCCTGACAGTGCCGCCGTCGAACTCCGTGAACGGATTGCCCGCCACCTCGGCGTCAATGCCGGAGAGGTCGCGGTGGGACCCGGCAGCGTGGGCGTCCTCCAGCAGATCATCACCGGCCTGTGCGATGCCGGGGATGAAGTGATCTTCGCGTGGCGTTCGTTCGAGGCCTACCCCATCCTGATTGAGCTGGCAGGCGCCCGGCCGGTCCGCATTCCGCTGGACGGCGCTGAGGGCCACGACCTCGCTGGCATGGCCGCCGCCGTCACTGCCCGCACGAAGGTGATCCTGCTCTGCACCCCCAACAATCCCACCGGCGTGCCGATCAGCCATGAACGGATCGAGGCCTTCCTGCACTCCGTCCGCACCGACATCCTCGTGGTGATCGACGAGGCCTACGTGGAATACGCCGAAGCGGGCAGCGGCCCCGATTCCCTCGCGCTCTACCGCCAGTACCCCAACGTCTGCATCCTGCGCACCTTCTCGAAGGCCTACGGGCTCGCCGGCCTGCGCGTGGGCTACGCCGTGGCGGCGCCGGCCATCGCTGAGGGACTGCGCCGGACCGCCCTTCCCTTCTCCGTGAGTGCGCTGGCCCAGAAGGCGGCCATCGCGTCGCTGGACGCCGGGGAGGAGATGGAAGCCCGGGTCGCCGCGGTCAGGCAGGAACGCGCACGGATGGCCGCACAGCTGGAAGCGCAGGGCTGGAAACTGCAGGCGAGCCAGGGCAACTTCCTGTGGATCCGTGCGGAGGACCGCCTCCAGGCGAGGCTGGTGGACGCGTTTGACCGCGCAGGCATCCTGGTCCGGGCGTACCAGGGGGACGGGGTGCGGATCACCGTTGCCGGCCCTGCCTCCAACGATCGTGTGCTCCGGCTTTTGGAAGCCCACGCAGCCTGAAAAACCGACTGACCTGAAACCCCATCCGTTCCACCTACAACCAGAGGACTCCCCATGGAACAACAGACAATGACGTCTGGCCGCGCACTGGGCGCCGCACTCAAACCCCGCCAGCTCACCATGATGGGGCTCGGAAGCGCCATCGGCGCGGGCCTCTTCATCGGCTCCGGCGCCGGCATCCAGGCGGCCGGGCCGGCCGTGCTGATCTCCTACCTTGTGGCCGGCACCCTCATCATCCTGGTGATGTGGGCCCTCGGCGAGATGGCCGCCGCCAACCCGGACAGCGGTGCCTTCTCCGTCTATACCGCCAAGGCCTACGGGCCGGTGGCCGGTGCCACGGTGGGCTGGCTCTGGTGGCTGCAGCTCGTGGTGGTCATCGCGGCCGAAGCGCTCGGTGCGGCAGGCCTGCTGTCCATCATCTTCCCGGCCCTGCCGGTGTGGCTGATGGCCTTCGTGTTCATCGTGGTGCTCACCGCTGTGAACCTCACCAGCGTGAAGAACTTCGGCGAGTTCGAGTTCTGGTTCGCCCTGCTCAAGGTGGCCGCAATCGTCGGGTTCCTCCTGGTGGGCGCTGCCCTGCTCTTCGGCTGGCTGCCGGGCGTGCAGTCGCCGGGCCTGGCCAACTTCACCGGGGACGGATTCGCGCCCGACGGTTTCGCCGGGATCGCCACGGCACTCTTCGTGGTGGCATTTGCGTTCGGCGGCACCGAGATTGTGTCCGTGGCGGCAGCTGAGACCGCCGAGCCTGCCCGCAGTGTGAAGAAGGCAGTCCGGACGGTGCTGTGGCGCATCCTGGTCTTCTACATCGGTGCGATCTTCGTGATCGCGGCAGTGGTTCCCGTGGGTTCTGCGGGACTGAAGAGCCCGTTTGCTGCGGTGCTGGACGCCGCCGGCATGCCCGGCGCGGCCACCGCCATCACCCTGGTGGCCGTGGCAGCTCTGCTCTCCGCCCTCAACGCCAACCTGTACGGTGCCTCGCGGATGGCGTTCTCCCTGGCCGAGCGGGGCGAAGCGCCACGGCTGCTTGCCTCCGTTTCCAAAGCCCGGGTACCTGTTGTCGCGGTCCTGGCCAGCGTTGCCTTCGGCGTTGTCACGGTCGTGCTGGAGCTGGCTTTCCCCGAGATGGTCCTTCCCGTCCTGCTCAACATCGTGGGTTCGACGTGCCTGCTGGTGTGGACGTCCGCGCTCCTGGCCCAGCTCGCGCTGCGCCTCCGCGCCGACCGCGAGGGAACGGAACTTCCCCTGCGGATGCCTGGCTTCCCGTGGCTCACGGGCTTCGGTCTCCTCATCCTCGCGGCGATCTTCACGGTGGGCTTCATCGGCGAGGATTCCCGTCCCCAGCTCCTGAGCACTTTCGCGCTCGTGGCGCTTCTGGCGGTGGCGAACTGGCTTCACCACCGGTCGGGCAAGGTTGCGCCGGTTGTCGAGTCTGCGGACGGTGCCAAACAGCCGGTACTCATCGACTGAATCAGGTGCCTTGAACCACTTCCCGGGTTCCCTGCCAAGTCGGCCATCTTGACTAGGCGTCGGGTTTACCGTGCTTCGTCATCGGTCTTCCAACGGGGCCCTGCCACTATCCGGGATGACGTCGAGTGCAGCCTGTAGACGGGGGAGGGGCCAGACTCGGTCTCCTGCCGGCGCCGTTGCAGCCACAACCCCACCGCACTTTCCAGTGCTGTGGGGTTGTGGCTGGTGGGCAGTCGGCCCTCGGCTCTGTGCAGGGCTAGGACGGCCTCCAGTTCCGCCCGGCCGATGCTGTCGCCCGAGGAGCACCGGGGGCCGCGTTGACTGCTCCTTCCGGATGGGCGGTTCCAGGTGTGCGGCAACGGCCGGGTGATGCCGAATGGTGGTGGATGCCACCCGGGCGGCCACGGCGATGATCCGGGTTATGAGGCCCTGCTGGCGCATCTGCGCCACTCCGGATCAGGGGCGGTCCGCCTATGTTCCCGCGCGGATACCTCTCGCCTACGGCCTTTCGTCGTGTTTCGCTTAGATTTTGGACGGATCTTTAGGCTGTTGTAGATGAATCCGATCGGGATCACCGATGAGGCAATAGAAAGCAGACTCGGGAACATAATCGTTTTTCAACCAATTCGTAACGCGATCCTTGTCCCCGAAACCGTCGGCGATCTCCAACAAGCGGGCTTCCGTATCACCGTAGACGCTCCCGCGACGGAGCCGCTTCGCTGAACCGCCTAGCTTGAATATTTCGTGCGGGGAGGGACCCCCGGCAGGAGGCCGAGTCATGAACCACTTCTCAAACATCGGGTGCCCGGACGTTACATCGTGGACAGCGTTGCTCGTCTGAACGCGATGCCATACTTCGCGGACCGACCTATGATCCGCTCGGCCGGCCAGAACTTCGGTCATGTAGACGAATAAGCGCTGCATCAACACCGCGTTGTGTAGGACGTTCACAGGCACCAGTGTCCCTAGCACGGCGATGGCCCCTTCGCGCAGAAGAAGATCGGCAATCGTAACGGCGCCGGTCCCTCTTGGTGCGACATGGCAGGCGCTCAAGATGACCAACGGCGGCAGCGGGCCAAGGTCGATGCCTAGCGAAAGTTCTTTTCCGACTTGGATGCCCGCCACATTTTGCGCGGGATTGGAAAACCCGTGGGCACTAATGACCAGAACGTCTGGCGTGTGCTCTGCGATGGCACTTCTTAGATCATCGACCGACAAGGTTGCCTGGTATGTCATCGACGACCGAGGATCGTCTCGGGAAAACATTGCGGAGACGGCCCCCCAAGCCCGTCGAGAGGCTTGCCCGACCGGGTCCTCGGCAAGAATGCACTCGGCCACTAGCACCTTGAATCCTTCGCCAAGCTGCGCGTCGCGTCGTGGCAACAAACTGTTCGGGACCGACCTGGTCAAAGGCAGGAGCGGACGGTACGAAACGGGCATCAAACATGAGAGCGCGTCAGATGATCCCGGAGGGCTGCTCAGTCCGATGGGGAAGCTTCCAATGACGGTGAGAGCGGAGGACCGCACTAGGTTGTTTGCCAAGGCGGCTTCCCAAACTGGCAGCATTGCTTTGTTCAGCTGCCTTAGCAGTCTTCGCACAGCCGGCGGGCGCGCGCTTTGGCCACGCTTTGCAAGGTCGGAACAGTGCTGCTCTAATGCGGCCAGGGCTGTGAAGGCTTTGGGAGGAACGGCAGGCATCATTATCCCCATGGAGTCGTCGGCGACGGCTTGATGTGCAACCAATAGTGCGACGGCCGAGGACTCAATCTCAGAATCGGAGGCACCCTCGTAGCGTTCAGGCCAAACTGAGATGGATGGGCCACCAGGGGTCACGACGGGCGTAGGCGTATCCTCGTACTGCACCTGGTACAGACGCCGCTGCTTCGGGGACACACCCGGCAGCCCAATCGTTAGTGGGCGTCGAAGTCGCTGCGCAGCGGCTTCCCACTCCGACGACAATCGATCCCCTGCCTCTGCCGCTGTGCAGTTCTCGGAGTCAAGCTGAGCGAGTGCGGAGACAAGTGCTTGAGTTCTCCAGGCCTCAAGAACCATGCTCTCTGGATCGGTCGGCAGCTCCATGCTCTTGTTGCCGAGTTGTCGTAGTAAGCGACGCATGGGCAGTTCGATTCCCGCCGTATCCAATGCCCTCACAGGTTCGATGTCGGCTTCGCGCAATCCTGCAGGAATAGGACCAGCCTGGATCTCAGCAATGGCCTTCCAATGGGTCCGCAACGACATCGTGGACAGCTCAGAGAACACGGCCACGGGCAGGCTGAAGTTAAGGTCGCGGCCCAATCGGTCTAGCTCCGCGCGCTTATCATCAGGACCTATCAGCAGGGTGCGAGACCATTCGTTCGGAATCCCCATCACCGACCGGCGCACCAAACCCATAGGGACTAGCAGCACATTGTGCGCGAACGCTGCCTTCTGAAGCCAAGGCAGGTATTTGATTCGAATATCAACAACGTCATGAGGGCTCTTGGGCAGATGAAGGCAATACCAAAGAGCCGGAAGGGCTGGAACGATCTCTCGGCTTAGCAGTTGGGGGCGCGTACCGCCCTCGCCCGATTGCTCCCAGTCAGTAGTGATGGGGCTATATGCGGCATCCGAGTCGTCTTCCGAGGAGAAAGCCACCACGTAGAGGATTGGTTCGCTCATCTATACGTCTGCTCCAATGTCCGAGCCTCCCTTTGGCGGCCATGGGCCCTATTCTTGCATCTCGCCAGCTGTGGCCTGAGTGTCGCAATCATGCGGGGCGTTCCCCTTGGGTAAGTTTGAGTAAGCCGCGCTAAGGGAGGGCCCGTCCGGGCTTAGATTGGCTCTCGGAACAGTCCCGATCTGATCAACAGTAAGTGCTTCTACACAGGAAGGTCGGTTGCCATGGTCGGCGTTCAACACCTCTCAATGCGGGTCCCGTGGCGGGATAGGGCATGGGATGACCGTGTATGCGATTCACCTTTGGGGAACTCTTCCTGCACCTTGCTGGCGAATATCGGCACCAGGCGTGACGATGCCTACGAACAGGCCAATGCGGGTTCGACCTTCTCCTCCCTTGACACCAACCGGCTGCCTTGCCTTAGCGAGCGGGCGACCTTCATGTCCCCGAACGGCTATCGGGTGACTAAGATTCACCCTTACGGCAATAACCGGGCCCTCAAAGGAACTCTGCACCCCACACCTGTTGATGTTCCGGGCTACGCGTTCGAGGCGCTGCCGTTCCGGTGGCTGAACCGAAGCTCCCTTTACAAAGAAATTGGTATCAATCGGGTCCGAGGTTTTAACCCGGACGCCGAGGGCGCCGCCGATGACGCGTTGGGCTGGAACGACGCAGCTTGGGTGATGGATGGGGAAAACCAGCAGGCGGTCATCAGGGAGTTCTTCGACCCGGTGGCAGCTGGCGACTCTTTGGTGCTCATGTACCTCAAGCACTCACCGTTCCAGGAGGGGGAACTGACGGGCCGGCTCCTTGTCGGTGCCGCGCGGATAACCCAGGTCATGCAGCCACCCATGTGGCGGCAGAGCGGGAATCCACCGTTCAACTCCTCCATGTGGGAGACGATCGTGGCCCACAGCCTACGCCCCGGCATGGTCGACGGGATCCTCTTGCCGTACCAGGAGCTGGTGCCACTCTTGGACGCCGGCACCGACGTCTCCGCGGCATTGGCGTGGTCGCCCGAAGGCCGCGACATCGAATTCTCATACGTCACGGAACATGTCAGTGACGACGCGGCGATCCAAGCCCTTACCAGCCTGTTGACCGCAGGCAGAGCCTGCCAGGATCTCGGTGTAGCGTTGCCGGACACCGCCCTAGCATGGGTTGAAGCCCAGATCGAGAGGCTTTGGCAGTTGCGTGGGCCTGTCCCTGGATTAGCCGCAGTGCTCGGACATCTCGGTGTAGAACGACCTCAGGTGGCAGCACGCGCGGTTGTGGCGTCATGCGATGACAACGCCGACCCATGGGAATATCTTGCCGCGGGATTCGCTGACCGTGCGCACTTCCGCGCCGCCGTGCAGGGTGTCCTCGGACCATCCATCGGCCGGATCTGGAACGGGCAAGATCAAGTGACGCAAAAGGCCCTCAGGCTCCTGTCGGCCATGGACATCAGCCAGGTTCAGGTGACAGCTCTCATGGAGGGCGACACCGCGGTCTCCTTGACGGTCGAGGAGCTGCTTGGGAACCCGTACTTGGCCTCGATCTGCACCTATGGACGGGACGGACGCATTCCGTTCACCACTGTCGACCGGGCCTGCTTCCCGCCTGCCCATGTCACCTGGCAAACGCCACTTCCGGATACGGCCCGCATGGATGACAACCTCGACCGCCGACGCGTCGAGGCGCTGTTGATCGATGTTCTGGAGGGCCGCGCCAATCATGGCGACACGCTGCTCCCGCAAGGCGAGGCCCTCGACCATGCGGCCAGCTATGGACTGACCCAACCGCCCCAGCTTTCCGCAGTCGTACTAAAGGGTCTCGGTCTGGACCATGCGTCGCTGCAGGAGATGCAAGACGCGGGAGTATGGTCGCCACTACTTGGCGTTGATCTTGCCGACGGCTCAGCCGCTCTAAAGTGCCTGCGCCACGATGACATCTCGTACGTTATCCGTGCATGGGTCGAAGAGCAGCGCGCCAAGTCCGATTACGGCGAACTAATCGCCGCCCGCGAGTTGCTGGATCGATCGCTCGACGAAACTATCGCAGTGTCGCCAACCAGGGAAGTCGACGCAACCGAAGAACGCGCCCGAGCCGAAAAGGCCGCTGGGCTTTCCCAGCTTTTCTCCTCACCGCTGAGTGTGTTGATCGGGCCCGCAGGCACCGGCAAGACGACGCTGCTGCGCGCGCTCGTCGGACTTGACGGGATCGCCACCGGATCTGTCATCCTTCTTGCACCTACCGGCAAGGCCCGGGTGCAGTTGCAGACCAAGGTTGGGCGTCCCGCCAAAACGTTGGCCAGCTTCCTGGCACCTTCCGGCCGTTGGGACGGTGCGCGATACCGAGCAACCGAAGATGTTCACACCCGTGTGCAGGCGGATCTCGTTGTTATTGACGAGGCCTCGATGCTCACCGAGGAGATGCTGGCGGCAACCTTAGATGCGGTCCGCGACGTCAAGCGAATCATCCTTGTCGGTGATCCGCGCCAGCTACCGCCGATCGGTCCGGGGCGCCCGTTCGTCGACCTTGTGACCGAGTTGCGCCCCGGCGCATTACCCGATGCGGAGCGTGTGGCTGCCGGGTACGTAGAGCTGACCGTCACCAGGCGTCAGTTGCCAGATGGCAGCAATGGAGTCAGACAAGACCTGCAGCTTGCGAGCTGGTTCGGTGAGCGTTCGGGCGGCGGTGCCGACGATTCTATTTGGGAAGATCTACGGCGGGATCCCTCCACTCCCACCATCACTTACGAACCCTGGGGAAGCCGCACCGCGGTCGAGACGCTGACCGACGCGCTGCAGCGGTTCCTGCCGGAACTCGCCAACAATGACGAATCTGAGCGCGGGTTCGCTTTAACCTACGGCGGGACTGAAAACGGTAAGTATTTGAACTGGGAACTCGGGGCAGGGAAGAGTGCAGAGGAATGGCAGATCCTCTCTCCAACCCGTTCCAGAGCATTCGGCGTCACCGAACTGAACCGCCACCTCAAGCGCACGTACCGCGCGAAGGATCTTGACTTTGCCCAGCGCCACGGACGGTGGAATGTTCCGCGCCCGATTGGCCCCGAGCAAATTACGCGCGGCGACAAGGTTATGCAGACCCGCAACGCCCGGATGCAAGGGTGGACGCGCGACCAGACCGTTGAAAAGCTGGACTACGTCGCCAACGGTGAGATCGGGGTTGCGATTGGCCGTCTCGTCGCCGCGACCAAGCGCCCAAAGAGCGCCCTGCAACTCGGCGTGGAGTTTTCGTCCCAACCCGCAGTCACCTACTCCTACTGGCCTTCTTCGACCGATGACCCACCGTTGGAGTTGGCGTGGGCTGTTACGGTACACAAGTCGCAGGGATCGGAGTTCGGCACCACATTCGTTGTGCTACCGGCGCGCACCAATATCTCTCGCGAACTCATGTACACGGCGCTTACCCGGCAGCGCGACCGCGTCGTGATACTTCACGAAGGAACTCTCGAAGATCTTCGCGAGCTAGCCCATCCATGGCGCTCCGAGACCTCTCGGCGCCTCACGGACCTATTTGCTCGACCGGATCCGGTCACACTTGAACTTCGGGGGGAGGCTCGCCGATTCGAACGAAAGCTGATGCATGTAACGGCGAGCGGTGTCCCCGTAGCTAGTAAAAACGAGGTCATCGTCGCTGCGATCCTCGACGAACTCGTGCCAGGCCATTGGGAGTACGAGAAGCCACTCACCGGCACTGACGGCCGAACCGTCCTACCCGACTTCACGATCACCCTCCCAGACCGAAGAACCATCTACTGGGAGCATGCCGGTATGCTCGACCTGCCCGACTATGCCCGCAAGTGGTCACTAAAAAAACAGTGGTACGCCGACCAAGGCATCACATCACACGATAGGGGATTCGGAACGAACGGAAGTCTGATGTGGACCGACGACCGCAACGGCGCCGATGCGCAAACGTGGAAAAACCTCGCCCAAGCCGTCTTTGGGACGATCCTGCCCACCCGCCCGCCCCCTGGAAAGGACGCCCCCCGCGGCCGCCGCGCAGCAAGAAAGGTGAATCCCGCCAGGCCTCAATCGAAACCTTGACGAGCGGCACCCTAAGTCTCCAGGCGCTCAGTTGATGCATGGTTGTTGGGAGCAGCCGAATTACGAGTTCACGAGCGCAGGAACCGTCTTTAACCGCGACGACAGTGATGTGTGTACAGACGTTTACTGCCATACGGCAGAAAAGGGCAACTAAGGTGGAACGACGCCATCTGAGGCTTGATGCCGTTCGCCGGGCACCAGTTCTGGAACCGGCAGAGGTGAACAGTGAGTCGCAGTCGCTTTAGTTGTAGACCCTCACCACGCTCACCGAGGCAACCATCGATCTGCGCCGGTCAGGGCCGCCATCGTGCTGGTAGCCCTGACCGGTGGCGGCATGACGTGTATCAAGGATCCAGCTGTGGCGAGGATCTCACTGCGGAGCCTCCCCGCGACTTGACTTGACTCGAAATTCGGTTTCGAGGGGCAGGGTCGTGCGCGTCGTCATTAGATGTCACCGGTTGCTACTATCCTGAAGTTTGATATTCGCGACCCTAGACTTAAAAATTGGAGAACTGGTACGTGCTTCAGAGAACGCCGGCGTTCCGCTTCATTGATCTCTTCGCTGGCCTCGGCGGTTTCCACGTGGCGCTCCAAGAATTGGGTGGCGAAGGAGTGTTTGCGGCCGAGTGGGAGCCCACTCTCAACGCGCTATACAAAGACAACTTTGGTCTCGAGGCGTGGAAGGACGTCAACGACCTCGACCCCGTAGATGCCATCGATTCGATAGTCCCCGACCACGATGTGCTGGCAGCTGGTTTCCCATGCCAACCGTTCTCAAAGGCGGGCGAACAACTCGGCTTCGAGCATACCCTTCAAGGGCGCCTCTTCTTCAAGGTCTTTGACATCCTAGAGGTGAAGCGGCCCCGGCGGTTCATCCTCGAGAACGTCCCAAACATCCTTCGTCACCGCGGCGGAAAAACCAAAGACACGATTGTCGATAAGTTGGAGGGCCTTGGATACCAGGTAGCGATCAATCGCTTTTCGCCGCACCAGTTCGGAATTCCGCAGATCCGGGAGCGGGCCTACTTCGTTGGCTCATTGGACGGCCTCGGCGACTTCGAATGGCCGACTAAGGATAAGAAACCCACAGACATCACATCGGTCCTACGCCATGATGTCCAGAAAGTGCGTGCGGTGCCAACCCAGACACTTCGCGCGATCGACATGTGGGGCGACTTCCTGCGCCGGTCACCTAGTCGGGTTAAGCTCCCCTCGTTCCCGCTCTGGTCGATGGAATTTGGGGCCACATACCCGTACCAGGACACGACTCCGCCAGCGATCTGGGAAACTACAGGGCCGCGCGGGCTCAGCGGACTTCACGTCCGGGGGAACTTCGGGTTCGAATTGGATGGCCTTTCGATCCCCGAGCAGTACGCTCTTGTCCCCAGCCACTCCCGACGAGAAGGCGACCTAAGCTTCCCTCGCTGGAAGCAGACTTTTATTCGGCAGAACCGGGAGTTCTACCGCGAAAACGAACCATGGATTAGACCGTGGCTGAACGAGTGGCGGCCATGGGAATTCCCATCCAGCTTCCAAAAGTTTGAATGGAACGCTCAGGGTGGCGAACGGAACATCGACAGGTATGTGCTGCAGGTGCGGGCCTCCGGCATCCGTGTAAAGCAGCCCACGACGGCGCCCAGTCTGATTGCTATGACCCAAACCCAGGTTCCGATTCTTGGCGCTCAAATTGCTGGCGCCAGGAGATACATGTCCCCTGAGGAGTGTGCGGCATTACAGAGCCTTGGGAGTATCAAGCTTCCAACTAGCGAATTGGCCGCTTATAAGGCACTCGGCAATGCTGTCAACGCCCGGGTTGTAAAGGCAATCGCCGAACCACTGCTAGACGGATTCAAAACCCGCGTCAGGCCAAACAAGCTATCCAAGGTTGCCTGAACCGAGGACTTTCAGACTTTCTAGAGAGGCACGAACGTGACCGAAACCCCCGACCAACTCGACGAGGACCTTAGCGATGACCCCGCCGTTCAGTTGCAGAACGACATTGCAGAACGACTAGCGACCCTCTCGGTCGTCGCGGACACGCCGACCGACTTCGACCAGGCAGGCGGATCCTTTGATGCATCGGAAGTCGACTTCGCCTCCAGTGCGTGGATGAGTCGGCTGGCTGATGTTCAGGGATGGCTTCGCCTTGACTACGAACTCTCCAACATCAGCGCTGATGAATTTAGTGTTGAACTTGTGTCGGCGCTAGGGATTGACCCTGTCGAAGCCATCGACCGCTCCGGTCTATCACCGCAACTCACGATCGCTGCCCTGGGCCACCTGTACGAGCGCGCCGATCAGGCAGTCCGTATCCAGCAAATTTTCGTGCAGAAGTACGAAGAGGACTCCGTCTCCCGTGCGGCAGCCACCAAAGCCTGGATCGACGCATGGGAGGACGAACCCGAGGCTATACACGCCGAACCCTTAGAACCGGTGTCCGCAGAGGCGAAGACTTGGTATATCTCCGCTTTCACCGGTAAAAAACTCAACCTCACGCCTTCCTACCAGCGCGGTGACGTCTGGGGGGCTTCTGCCCGCCAGATGCTTATCGAGTCCATTCTGCGTGGTATTCCCTTACCATCGATTATTCTTCTCCAGTCAGAAGATCCTAGGCAGCCATATGAGGTTGTCGATGGTAAGCAGCGTCTGACGGCAATTCTCCGCTTTGTAGGCAAACACCCCCTTGCCGTTGACCGAGTCAGGGAAGCCGACAAGCATCATGACCAAAATGGAATTCTCCTGAAGGAATTCCAGGAGAATTACCCACTTTTCAAGCGCATGTGGAAGAAATTGCAGCACGAGCAGGTGAGTTCGAAGATTGAGGATGAATACTTCTTCCCTTTCAAGCTCCGCAACAGCGATCTGGGTCTAAGTGGCCCACTGCAATCCCTTCAGGGCAAGTACTTCACGCAGATTACCGAGGAAGTGATTCACGCCGCTGACGAGCAGGTCCTGATAAAGGACCTATTCGAGAGCGTGCCGAACTACCAGATTCCGGTCATCCTCTACAAACGAGCCAGTCAGAGCCAGATTCACGAGGTTTTCAACCTCTACAACAAGCAGGGAATGCACCTGAATGCCGAGGAAATTCGTAACGCAATCTTCCACGAACTTCAACTAACCCGGGCGACGCTGGTTGCGGCCGGTGACTCCGACCCTCGCACCCAGCTTAAAGATATTTCGCCTGCTCTTGTCGACGTTTGGCCGGAAGTCGAACACCTCGGTGCAACGCTGCGAAGCTATGGTTTTGGAGAGTCGCGTTATCGACGAACGAAGGTTCTCTCCTGGATCATTGCCACTTTGCTGGGTGAAACAAATGGCAAGGATATGCCATCAACAGCACGTCACATCGACGATCTCCTCAAACGAGCGAAGCATAAAGCCGACGACCCGCTCAACAAGCCCGATGCAGTCGCGGAACTTTTCAGATGGGTCGCTGCATCGGCAAAGATTCACGCCTCCTATGATGAGGAACTTTGGTCCCCAAAGTTCAAAGATGGTGACGCTGGGCAGAAGTGGCAGGAACTCCAACTCGTAGGCTCGCTATTGGGCGTCGCCATCGCATATGCGGCCGATCCGGACCACGTCGAGGGAAAAATAGAGGCTGCCGCCGAGGCCATTTTTGAGGCTTCCGCCACTGCCGATTTAGGTGAAGAAAGATCCGTGTGGGCACGCCCAAAGAAGACTCAGACCAAAACGCAATGGATTTTTATTGCGCGAGTTGCAAAAGCAGTCGTCGACTTGCTGGAAGTCGACTCAAAAGACGCGTCGGACAGGATCAGAAATCGCTTCGGTTCATCGGGTGTCGATTCCCTGATGGCCATTCTGGGCAATGACACCAAATAATTCTCCGTGGGGTAATCACTTGCCAACTGAAACTGTATATACACACCCTCGCATTTCAAGTCCGCAGGAAGACACGTGGTGGTGGCGGTACACCGCCACTCTAAGTGGGCTAAGCGAGACTTCACGCGATGTCCTCGAGGCTGACTGCAAGTACATTGTCAATCGCGGCGTTTTCGGCCAGGGCGACCCTTCAGCGCAGGTGTGGCCAGCCAGTCGTGCCAGACGCGGTCTGGTCATGGGATCTGTGCAGTCAGGCAAAACCGCCTCGATGCTGGGCGTTGCCGCCCTTTCGCTCGACCGTAAGGTCGACATCGTTGTGGTATTAGCGGGCACGCGCCTGTCGTTGTGGCAACAGACACTCGATCGGCTACAACTGCAACTTGATACAGGTGAAGACTCTACGGACAAGCAAAGGCGCCGTATCCTCCTGCCAAAAACACCACCCTCAACGGCCATATCGCTTGCAGCGCGTTACCAACTTACGCCGGTGCGTGTGCAGAGGGCTATGGCCAGGCGGCAACCGATTATCGTGGTCGCCCTAAAGCATGCCGGGCATCTCCAGGCCCTCCGCCGGAGCCTAAGCGAGTCTGTATTTGGCGTGATAAGCGAACTGAACCGGCCCGCGCACATGCTCGTTCTCGATGATGAGGCCGACGACGGCTCAATCCTTGACGCAAACGTTGAGGCGTCGCAAGACCCTTTGTATGGCAATCTCAAACAGATTCCCCGGGCAATCGTCGACCTCTGGGCGCCTCCCTCCCAAGCCGCACCTGCAAATCTGTTCGCCACCTATGTCGGTTACACCGCAACCCCGCAGGCAAATTTTCTACAAGACGAACACAACCCACTAGCACCGCGGGATTTCCTAGTGGCTCTCCGTACTCCACTGGACCGCGGTGGCGTGTCCGTGAGGTCATCTACCTTCACTGAGCCCAGGGGAATCAACGACTACTACACAGGCGGAGAGACCTATTACCACCGGGGACGCGAAGCGGGCCTGTGTATCCCGACGACAACGAATCCCACCGAAGACCTGGCGGACTCCATCCGGGCGTTCCTTGTTGCAGGGGCAATTCGTATTCATTGGGACAGCCAAAGGCTAGGACCTGTCGCAGCAGCCCGGACCGACTTCGAATCCGCCGATGCAGTGACGGCCGCTGTATCTAGACCTCACGCCATGCTCATTCACCCGTCCGCACTGGTTGACGAGCATTTTAGAACCGCGGAGGACGTTCTACTTTGGGCCGGGACTACCAGTCGGGAAGAAGCAAGGTCTCGCCTAACATCCGGCGACAGTTATCTCCCCGAATCCCTGAGTTTCCAGCTGGATGCGGAGGAGGAAAAATGGTCAGTTTGGATCGACCGATTTAGTGACTCTGCTCAAAGAATCCACCTTGAGTTCAACACTCCAAGCCCACGCCAAATACCTGATTGGCAAACGGTCAAAGACATCCTGACGAATGAGATTATCCCGGGAACCAGGGTTGCGGTTGTCAACAGCGACGTGACGGCCGATGATCGTCCAGAGTACGCCGCGCTACAGAATGAAGACGGAACATGGCGAGCCCCGCGAGACCTGTCCACTATCTTTGTGTCCGGTAACGTTATGGCTCGCGGACTCACCCTTGAAGGGCTGACGACAACCTTGTTCCTCCGCACCTCCAACAGCCCCCTCGCGGACACTCAGATGCAGATGCAGCGATGGTTCGGCTATCGCGGCTCGCACATCGAGCTTTGCCGTATCTTCGCACCCCAGCAACAGATCGATTTCTTCACTGATTACCACGACGTCGACGAAGCCCTGCGGGCCGTAATTACCGACGCGATGCAGGATAATCTGGTAATTCCTAGCCCCGTGGTACTTCAGGGACAGGAATTTCTGGCCACCGGGAAGATTTCTAACATAGGCAACAAGCCGCTATTTCCCGGCCGCAAACCGTTCATTCCTTTGATCAACAGTGGTGACCATGAGGATCCCAATGCACGACTCGTCGCCGACCTCTTCCAACAGGCGCGTTCGGTGGATGTAGAAGTCAGGAACCGCGTGCGTGGGCGCATTCTCACCGAGTCTCTGTCACTCGCTCAGGCCGCCGATCTTCTTGACCAATTGAAGTACGACTCCTACCGTCCTGGTTCGGACAATTGGCAGGGCGCGCTCTGGTCCCAGGTGGAGGCAAGGGTGAACGCGATTCAGCCCTTGCCAATTGGCAAGCGGCTTTACCGCCCCGCCGAACCGTCGGGTGATTCTGATTCCCTGGTACGCAAGGATTGCCCTTACGCTATCCCGGCGTACTTTCGGCTGTGGGAAGAATGCCTTTCGCGCCTTGTTCGCGGCCTGTTCGTAACAGGCAAACGTGACGAACTGTGGTCGATGGTCTCTCTGGAAGAGAAGAGACGGCATCAGCCAAGGTTCTGGGTTGGCATTCGTTACGGCAGCGGTTCAGCCGCCGGAGGCCCGCTCGGTGCCCTACCATTCGACGTCCCTGTGACGCAGAAGGCGGTCGTCGGCAGTCAGATCGCAACGACTTGGGGAGCGAACGACCCCAACGCAGGACCGGCAGACTATAGGGGGGACGAATACTTCGACTTTTATCACCGAGGAGAAGATCTCCCAGAAGTAGTGGCAGGTGAGGAAACCTGGCGTCCTGCTGGCTCTGACGGCCAAATCCTCTTTTACGTGAATCAGTTGCCTGATCAGGCCTACCCAACGATCGCTGTCGGAGTGTGCGTCCCGGCCGGTGGGCCCGACCAGTTTGCCGCATATGTTCAGCCGCTTCGTTCAACCGTGGCTTAAGGAGGTATGGACTGAATGCCGAGCTACGAGCAACTGCTGGAGTGGATACATGAACTTGCACGGCCAGATACGACGACGCAGCGCAACATCCGCTGGATCACCGATTCACATGTCGTAGGCATTTCGAAAACGCCTCAAGATCGAATAGAGATCTTTTTGGCAGGCCCAGAACTGAATCCTGCATCGCGAACCATTAGGGAGGCAATCGAATACCAGCCCTGGTGGCATCTGGACGCCCAGGATGCGGCATTCAGGGCCAACCGCCTGCTGCTGCCAGCTGCCGGCCACTTCGTTCAAGTCGCTGCCTTCCTCTGCTCCGAACTGCTTCGAAGCGGCGCGGACGACGATCTTGAGCAGGCCTTTAAGAAAGCGGAGCCTGTCATTGAACTCGCCATCGAGCGCCTGCGGCTCTCCGACGCGGCATTCATCGGACTCGCTGGCGAGCTGCTGCTACTCAACGCCATCTGCCAACAGGCGGACGACGTTGACGTCGCCAATGTAATCGAAGCGTGGTCCGGCTGGCAGAAGTCTCTAAGAGACTTCACCTGGGGTACCGTCGGGGCCGAAGTAAAGACCACAACAAATGCGACCTCCACGCACCAGATCGAAGGAATGCATCAGATTGAGTTGAGCGACGGCGCGACGGGTGGTATTGATGAGGCCAAACTCTACCTCGTGAGCGTCGGCCTGCAGCCAACAACTCCGCACGAGAACTCATTCACCGTACCGTGGCTTGCCAACCAAATCATTGCACGGCTGGAATCGGTCGGTCGACAAAATGGGGTTTGCGGCTTTCTCGCGCACTTGAGGGAATATGGTTCAGGATCCGGGTTTGGCTACGACCATCAGACGATGTCGAATGATCCACCATTCACTCAATCATTCGCGATTATTTTCGTCCGTGCTTACGACATGACGGACCACAACGTCTCAGTCCTTCGCAGAGCGGATGTCCTCGCATATGAACATGTTGATGTCGGTTCTCTCACATATAGAATCGACCTGCCGGCTAGGGTGTTCGGCAACCTAAACCCTGTTGTAGGCCTCAACCAGGCAACTCGGGCCATTTTGGGTCTCCCTGTAGGTCTTCAGCCCTGAGTGCTAACTGAATTGACCTCTGAGGTTGGTATGTGACATGCGCATGAACCCCCGGTGAAGTGGGGCTTGTCGAGAGCGTCCGGGAGGTCTGGGTTCTTGTAGCTGGGCCTGTCGTTATAGAACTTCGAATGCCAGGTTCCTGCCATCATATTACCCGCTATGGAGCCGGTGCCGGTGGAGGTAATCGAGGTGCAGGCGAGTTCTGCGCCGACCACGGGGGAGGCCCGGGTCCTTGTAGTCCACCTTGACGTCGTTGGCCCAGTTGCGGTGGACGTCGCCTGTGAGAACCACGGCGTTGCGGACGTTCGCGTCCACCCCGCCCAGGGTATGCGTCGGCGGGATGAGGCGTAGCCGTTTCACCCGTCCATGGAGACGTCGTCGATCTCGGGAGCCTTGTTACGGTCGCGTTCGGCGAAGTACACCTGCTGGCCGAGGATGTCCCAGTGCTGGATGGAGTTCTTGACCCTGTCCAACAGCCACTTCTCATGTTCGGCGCCGGTGATGGTGCGGTCCTCGGCGAGGCGTTCGGCGACGTGCTTCTTCCAGCCGTCGCCAGCGCCTTCGTCGTTGCCGTACTGCCGGTTCTTATCACGTTGCTGGAAGATGGATACCTGGCCGCCGAGGCAGTACGGCAGAATTGCTTTACCCGAGGTCAGGACGCGGGAAAAGCTCTTGAAGGATCTTGATCAGCTTGTGGCCATGGAGTTCATCGAGCTGTATGACTTGGCTTACCTTTGGTGGGGATGCGCGATCGTCGGAGCCGTAAGTCGCGAGGTGCAGAACCCGTCCGTAGGTCTCGTCGTCCAAAAACTGATACGTGCAGTCCACTTCGGTCCGATGCAAGCGAACTGCTGAGTTGCCGGGCTCTAAACTTCGAATAATTGCCATGAAATGAACAGTAGCGTCTCAGCGTGCATTTGGCGGTTTGGCGCTCGACGCTGGCACTTTCAGGATGACGAGTCATGTGTCAGGAGTTCGCCATGTGTCTTGTTGTGGCGGATCGTGATGATCGTGGTTCTGGAGTCCTCGAACTGCATAGCCAGTCGCTTTATGGTTCCCCTCGCTGTAGCAAAGTGGTTTCGTATTGCTTTGACCTCTGGTCATGAGAGCTTGGCATTGAAGTGCTCTCGGGTGGCTGTTCTCGTCTTGCCATGCCGGACGGTGTCTTCACTCGAATTGTGTTAGTTGAGAACGGCTCAGTATTGCGGCGCGAGATGTGATCGCCCGACACGCATTTGAATCCGAGTCCAGATTAGTTAGTGCGAGAGGACAGCGGTGACGCATACACCCCATTGGCTATACGCGATCTAGGAGTAGCTTGAAAATCCATTTTGTCGGATTCGGTCCCTCGCCGTGGTCCGCCTCTGGAACAAGACGGCATCGTCGGTTATCAGTAGTGACGACCCCTGCCGTAGGGTCGCCCCATGGAGAATAGCTCAAAATATGAATTTGCGCGCGTAGAAGAACTGGCTGACCTTGCGGAGGCATGCCGCACGGCGTTTCTTACCCTAGCCAAGTGTGCATGGCAACCGTCGTCGGGTTCAGCCGCTTCCTCAGCTCAAAACACACTTGCTGGGAAAGATCCTGCAAACAGCGAAGGCATTCTTGCGGGCTTCGACTTGGTGTCTGAAGTGGTCGTGACATACCTGGAGGTTGCGGCTCATCACTTGGGTGGCCTCGCTTCGGTATACCGTCATGGGGAGGTGATGTTTTCGCCGCTGCCACTCGTACGGTCAGTATTGGAATACTGTGCGCATGCAATATGGGTACTTGGTGACGGCTCAGGGACCGAAGACGACATTCTGGCTAGGGCTTATCTCGAGGAGTTCGCAAGCTGCGAGTTCGCAAAATTCGCTGCCGGCCGTATGAGTTCCAAGCATGACGGCCCCTACGAGCAAGCGCAGCAGCGTTGGGTTGCAGTCCGTGCTCGTGCAATTGCTGCTTTCCCCGACACCACGAAGGATGATTTGAGCGAAAGTAAGCCGGGGCGGACGATCTCGAATCAAGTTCTGCCGTCCCCGGAAAAAGCTGTGTCGTGGATGTTTGAACTGATTGAGAAAAATGCCAACGGCACTTTGAGCAAAGAGAAATCCGAAGGCGTTTACTCGTTTCTATCGAGTGGGACTCATGCATCTCTTTACCAAGCTCGCCAACTGCGGAAGTTCATTGACCAAGGCGAATATCTCGGGACTGTCCTTAAAATCGACGTAGGCTTCCTCGAAAAGCTGCTGGCTTTGGGAGTAATTGCCTTCTATAACGCGTTGTCCTACACGATCTCCTATTATGGGCTACCGACTGAAGGCCATGCCGAGCTGACCGTCAAAATCGATGCGGTCTTGCCTGGACATTTGAGGCCTCGGGAGTAACAGGCTAAGCAAAGCGATTAGCGCTGGGATCCTGGGGATTCTGCTCGGCTTCGTTGGGGCTCACCGATTCCACCTGGCGACAAGAGTTGGGGCGTGGTGCAGGTTGTCGTGTTCCTTAGACATTTGCTGGGAGAGGATTCGACGGACTCAACAATGGGGCAGGACTCACCCAACTGCGGACGCCCGGAACGACAGATACCGCGCATCCCCGCGTCCCACCAGCTGTCCCAGCACCTCGACTGCCGCAAAATCCACGCAGCCCATATCCGTGGACAGCCACCGGATAATGAGCCCGGTGTCAGCGCTGGACCGCACGGCCGCCCCCAGCGCCAGGTCCAACCGGTGCCGCAGGAGCTGCACGGCCATAGTCCCGGAACGGCTGAGCAGGGGCGCGCGGTAAGCGTCGAGCGCCTCAGCAACCCTGCCCTCGCGAAGCAACTGCAGCACGAGCCCTGCATCGGAACACCCGGCGAGCCCCGCAACAAGGCGGTAGGGGTTCGACTCCACCGCATCGCCCAGCACGGACCGGACCCGGAACATCTCGGTGCGGATCGCACGCGGCGTGCCTGCGTCGCCGTGGAGCTCGTAGGCCAGTTCCTCGGCGGTCCAGCCCTGGGTCCGGGAATCCAGCAGGGCAAGGATCTCCGCCCGGCGCAGCGTCAGCGGCACCCGGCTGCCGTCCCGGAACACTGCCGCCGGTTTGTCCCCAAGAAGCTCCAGCGACTCCACGCCAACAGAAGGCCGCCGTACAGCCTGCCGGGACGCGCGAACGGGAGAGGCACCCAAAGCGGTCCCGCCGTCGGGAGTTCCCAGCAGCGACTCGGCCACCCTGACCGCGCACCGCACCATCCGCAGCGTGTCCGCGCTGAGGGTGTCCAGCGGTCCGGAGACGTCGAGCACGCCCAGCAACTTACCCGTCAAAGGGTCCGTGATGGGCGCCGCCGTTCAGGCCCATTCGTGGTGGGTGCGGATCAGGTGCTCGGCGGAGAACAGCTGCACCGGCCGGCCTGTGACAAGCGCCTCGCTCATGGCGTTGGTGGCGATCCCGGCCTCGGACCAGTCAGCCCCTTCGGAGAACTCCAGCCGGTCCGCCCGCCGCAGCACCGCCGGGCTGCCCACCCGCCACAGGATCTCGCCGCGGGCGTCGGTCAGCACCAGCAGGTGCCGGCCGGAGCTGGAATCGTCGGCCAGCAGGTCTTGAAGCGCCGGCATGACCTGCTGCAGCCGGTGCTCCCGCCGCAGTTCCAGGACGTCGGCGGCGTCGTGCAGGTGCCGGGGGCTGTGCTGGTCCGGGCTGATGCCCAGGGCCATGGAGCGGCGCCACGAACTCGGTTAGGTAGTGTGAGAACTAGCAGCACGCCTCCGAATTCCTCTGGTGGGCCAAGGGCAAAGCCTAGACGAGACGGCAACGCCAGCAGCCACCTCAACCGCAAGCCCTGCGTCCCGGAACTTCTGCACCTGCTCGGGGTCGGCGCCGTCGTCCGTCACCAGGGCCCAGCGGACTGACAGCGGCGCCCTCGCGTGGAACGGCCACAAGCCCAGCCCTGGACGAGTCCGCGAAGACGTGGACGCTGTTGCCGCGGCGGCCAGGATTTCTTGAGCCAGGTCTGGGCGTGGTCGGCTTCGCAAATGCCGGTGCTCAGGTCGTGGGCTCGTATCCGATCAGCCAGTGCAGTCCGTGACAATCGATGACCTAGCCATCAGAAGCGCCCCAGGGCCTCGGGGAAAGAGGATCGACTACAGTGCCTTCATTCGCAAGCTTGTCGAACCACTCGTGGAGCACCGCCGGTTCGGCTGTCCCGAGCAAGGAGAGCATGATGCCCTCGACCCGGACGCTCGTCTCGCCAGCTGCCGCATCGGATCCGCCTAAAGCGACTGGGCCGCTGAGCATTCCGTGGGCTATGGCGTCCGGCGGCCCGTCGCTGCGGCTGAATTCCTTATAGGTGTGGATGGAGAGTTCACCGCCAAAAACGTCCGCGTAGAAGCTGAGCGCTTCACGGGCAGTTCCGGGGAAGCTGACATAGATCTGCGGTGCCGTCATGTGCACATCATACGAGGGCCGGTTGAGTCCGTTACCGCGGGTTGCGCCGACGGTGGCCACCTTAACCCCGGCGTGGCTGGCCTTCTACACGTGACCGGGTCGGCGCCGTCGGCCGCTACTAGGGTCCAGGGCGGCGCCAGTCGCCAGCTCCACTCCAGTGCAGGCTGTCCATGAAAGCGCGCTCGGGCACCATCCCGTCACGCTTTAGCTGCCGACTGACTGCTTCAGGGCCAGTACATCGAGGATTGCTCGGCGCTGAGGCTGAGGTGACCGCTAGAAAACCAATCGATCAGTCCGCGCGGAACATCGCCCTCGCGGTGCGGCCGATAACGCTGGTCATGGTCGCGTCCACTGCGCCGCCGACCACTCCACCGACGAGAGGTATACCTTTGGCCAAGACAACGAGCCCACGCTTCGTGCCGTACTTGGCCAGCAGCATGAAACCGACCTTCTTGTTGATCTCGCGAATTAGCGCGATCGGGATCTTCTTGATCGCCTCCATGGCCACCTTCTGGCCAACCTTGATGCCGATGGTCTTCGCAATCCTTGGGGTCGTACCCGCGCAGATAGGCGATGGCCGCGGCAAGACGTGCATTGATGACAAGTGCGCCCGCCATGTTCGCGGGAACGGTTAGTGGCATTGTGATGAACCCGCGGCTGGAGTTCCCTAGAAGAATCAGCTGCCCACCGGGACACCGGGATTGTCCGGAAGCCGATTGTGGAGAGGAAGAGAGATGCTTCCCAATCCCATCTCGGCGGTGAGATCTTCCATCGCAACCCGCCACGATCCGCGGAATCACCATGCGAAGGGGATGTCCGCGCTGAGGGATTCCGGCGGGCCCCGAGACATCCAGCACGCCAGGCAGCCGGCCGGTTGCCGGATCGGTAATGGGTGCCGCGATGCTGGCCCATTCGTGGTGCGTGCGGACCACGTGCTCGGCGCGTGATTGTGGGCGGCGGGCCTTTGCCCCGATTGGATCAGAGATAACGAAGAGCTCACCGCCATGGCCAGGGGTATCGAAGGCGCCTACAGTTGCGGCAAGATGTTCGTGCTGGACTATATAGTTCGACAAGCAGTTCGCTGAGGTCAAAGACCTGGAACTTCCTTGTTGTCACTTGGATGGCTCACGGTAATGCTGCTTCTCTTAATACTCGTCAATCACCTATGGCTGCTCCTGCGATAAGGGGATCCTCTATACGAAAGAACAATGCAGATGTCAATACCGCCCTATTTCCTTAAAGCCGTTACATCTGTATTCCTCGCATCAATAGCTCTATCTCTAGCCCCTGCTGTTGCTCATGCTGATCTTGCAACCAATCCGCCATTTCCAGCCTTTCCTTCTCCTTCGTCCTCCTCTGCTCTACCCGAAGGAGAGCAGAGGTATATTGTGAAATATGGCAATGATGTGAATGCAGAAGCGGAGTCTAAGTCCCTGCAGCAACAAGGGATTGAAGTTAAGGCGACTCTTTCCCACGCTATGAAAGCTTCGGTAGTTGTAGCGACACCTAGGGAAGTGGAGTCCCTGAAAGAATCGGAAGACGTGGCCTCAGTTGAACTTGACACTCCCGTTTCAATCTCTGGCACTACTTCCATTTGGGGGCTTGACCGAGTAGATCAGCGATCAGGAAGAGACGGACAGTACAGCATCGGTGATGAAGGTGCTGGGGTGAACGTCTATATTGTTGATACAGGGCTATATGTTTCCCATACAGAATTTTCCGGCAGGGTTCCTGCTGTCTGGTGGGGAGTTCATGATGGTAATGGAATCAATGACTGTAATGGTCACGGGACGCACGTCGCTGGAACCGCCGCCGGAACAACATATGGCGTTGCCAGGAAAGCCAGCATCATCCCCATCCGAGCGCTTGAGTGTGATGGAAGCGGTTGGGCTTCAACGATCATGGCAGGAATTGACTGGTCAGTTCAGCACCATGTGGCTGGTCAGCCAGCAGTACTAAACCTCAGTATTGGTGGTTTCACTAATGCTTCATTTGACGAAGCCGTTCAAAGCGCTGTGAACGACGGGATAACAGTAGTCGCATCAGCAGGCAACTCCGGCGCGGATGCCTGTGCTACTTCTCCTGCGCGAGTTCCGACTGCTATTACCGTTGCAGCAACGAATATTAACGACGCTCAAGCGTCATGGTCTAACTACGGCTCCTGCGTCGATATTCAAGCGCCGGGAGTATCCATCAGGTCTGCTTGGAGCAACGCTCCTACCGGCTACAACACTTTGGACGGTACTTCAATGGCTGCTCCTCACGTGTCTGGTGCGGCCGCAATCCTGCTTTCCCGTGACCCTTCGTTATCCCCCGCACAAGTTCACCAGTCGATGATCAATAACGCGACGACAGGTGTAATCACTGCCAGTAAGGGCGCAACCCCTAACAGGTTGCTATTCATCCCCGCGCCTAATCAGGCTGCTCCCTCCTGCTTGAATCTCCAACCTGGTGCTGCATGGGCAGGGGTAGGTACGCATTGCGGGTTGCAGGGATCAGCAGGTTCTACGCTCTCCACTGCTGAAGCTCCCCCCGTAACTGCTATTGAAGCTCCCGTTGCTACGACTAATGCTGCCCCGGCACCTGCTACTACTGCACCAACACCAGCGCCTGCGCAACCGGCTCCTGCGCGGGCTTATGCTCCCTCCCAGCAGATTGAAGCCGCTTCCACCCAAAACATCCCTGCTGCTGGCAATGCGGCGCAGGAAATGACGGTGGCTGAACCTGGTGTGAATTCACCCGAGGCTGTGGTGGATGAATTCACCCAGGAACCTGAAACGACATCTTCGGAAACACCGTCGTCAACAGCGACAGTGAACTCTACCTCTGCCCCATCACCAAGTAGCGCTGCCACTATTGCCCCTGTTGGGGGTACATTCGAAGACCCGACGGAGGGTAAGGTCGTCGCGGGAGCGATCAACTCTGTTTGGGTAATCACGCTCGGATTAGTCCTTGGTGGAGTGGCTGTTACATATGCAATCAGGAGATTGAAATCACCTAAGACGACTGACAATGCGACCTCACCTTCTGTCTGATTGGTGGCAGGTATGGTGTCCGGCACGGCGTTCACGCCGGCGCACTCAAAAGCGACGTCGGCCCCCTTGCCTCCGGTGAGTTACACGACCAACACCCGCGAGCAGAGTACTGTGCAGGGCGAAGACGGCCAGTCGTCGTTCGACTACAAAACGCACTACATGCTGAACCCCAAGGTGACAAAGTTGACCAGCCAGAACACGTCTACCGAGGATGCGGTAGCTCCTCTGCCGGCCGGCTGCGCGGAGCGCGGACATTTCTCCGTGCGCGATCGGATCGGCGTTTTGAACTCGTTCGTTGTGCCCGCTTGCAATGACCATGCCGTCCCGGGCGAGGACGGCGTCGAGCAAACAAGGACATGGCCGTGAAGGTGCTGGTGCATCCGTAGCTCAACCACCGGGGGCCGCTCCCAGAAGGATGCCAGACCAGCCAAGAACCCGAGGCGGTTTCGTGTCAGATCTCGGGCACGCTCCGGATCCACGGAAGGGCGCGGTCCCGGCGAACGTCGTCATTGGTCACTGTCAGCAACCGCTCGGCGACGAGGGCGGGGTCCACCAAGCCGTGCTCAACCAGCGCCTTAACGAACAGATGCCCTCCACAAGCCGGTTGATGTCACCGCTGTTAACGAGCGTGTTCCACTCTGCCACCCAGCCTTGTGCGTACGCATCGCGTGTGCGCGACGCCAACATCAACCAAGGCGTCCGGGCTGCCATACCGGTGCTGGTGCGTCGCCGGTGAGACGCGCACCAATGGCGAGTGCCGCCGTCGTGCCTTACGGCCCGTGCCCTATAGCTCCAGCCGGAACACCCACAGCAGCACGTCCTCGCCCGGCACGTACCAGTCCCGCTCCGGCGCGCGCCGGAAGCCCAGCGACTCATAGAGGCCGTGGGCGCGTTCCATGAACGTGGCGCTGGTGATGCTGATCGCCTCGATGCCGGGCAGTTGCCGGGCGTGGTCCACCACCTTGCGCACCACCGAGCGCCCCACGCCGCCGCCCTGGCGCGCCGGGTCCACGGCGAGCATCCGGAACTCCAGCTCGCCGTCGGTGGCGATCTCGCTGTACGGCTGGCCGGCGAACGTCAGCGTCACCGCCGCCACCACCTGCCCGGTGGCCTCCGCCACCCACACCTGCGCGTGCTCGGCGCGGTGTTCCACGTCCTCCAGGACGCTCATGTAGGGATGGTCCGCCGTGAAGTGCCCGGCGCGGAGGTACGCCTCGCGGGTGATCCGGCGGACGTCCGGAAAGTCCGACGGCGTCGCCCGCCTTAATGCGACGCTCACCGTGCGCTGTCCGCGGCTCGCTCGGTCCGCTGGATGTAGTGGCTCAGCCGTGCCAACTCCGGCTGGGAAGAGGGATCGCCCACGGCGTCCGCGCCGACCGCGTTGGCGACGGCCAGGGCCCGGGTGTAGTCCAGCCCGTTCCGCAGGGCCAGGACCAGGGCGGCGCAGAACGCGTCGCCGGCGCCCACGGTGTTCGCCACCGTCACTGAAGCTGAAGGCGCCTCGGCCACCTTCCGGCCATGCTCGAACATCGCCGAGCCGTCCTTGCCGTACGTCACGGCGACCAGCTTCGCTTCTGCCAGTGCCGGAATCAGCTCGTACTCGCTCTCGTTGACGATCACCAGGTCGCAGCGCTCCAGCAGCTCCGCCGGCAGGTCCAAGGCCGGGGCCGCGTTCAGCACGAAGAAACCGGAGGAGCGACGGGCGGCTTCCAGCACCACGGGCAGGCCCACCTCCAGCTGGCACAGCACCGTCTCGTCCGGGCCGAACTCCACGCCGTCCAGAGAGAGGCTGGAGTTGGCGCCCGGGCAGACGACGATCTGGTTCTCGCCGTCGCGGTCCACCACGATCAGCGCGGTGCCCGTCGCGTCGGGAAGGACGGCGACACCCGCGGTGTCGACGCCGGCACTCACCAAGGCGTCAAGCATCCGCCGCCCCTGGGCGTCGTTCCCCACCGCACCCACCATCCGGGCGCTGCCGCCCAGACGAGCTGCTGCCGCGGCCTGGTTGGCGCCCTTGCCGCCGGGCTGTTCGGAGAGCACGGCCCCGCCGATGGTTTCGCCGGCCGTGGGAAGCCTTTCGGCCGTGGCGATCAGGTCCAGGTTGATGCTGCCGACGACGGTGACGGCAGAAAGTCGATTGCTCATGGGAAGTCTCTCTCGAGGTGAAGCCGGAAGCGGCCGAATTAGGAAATAGTGTACGCCATGGTTGTACTTGTTCGTCATACATGGTTGTATAACAACTCACATCCCAAGGGCAGGAACCGCCCTGCAGAACAAAGGAGTTTGATGTGAACACCCCAACCCCGGTCACCACCTCGCCGCCGGCCATCGCCGGTGGGGAACAAAAACTCGGCGGGCGCCGCGCCGCCCTGCTGATCTCCACGCTGCTGCTCGGCGTGCTGTCCTTCCAGCTCAACGCCAGCATGGTCACCCCGGCGCTGCCGCAGATCGCGGCCTCGTTCGGCCAGGGCGCCGAGAGCGCAGCACCCGTCCAGTCCATGTTCTTCCTCGCCGGCGCCATCGCCGGACCCGTCATCGGACGCTGGAGCGACTTCATTGGCCGCCGCGCCGCGCTGCTGCTGGTACTGGGCATCATGGGCGCCGGGACCATCCTCTGCATCGCCGCGCCCACGCTGCCCCTGCTCGTTGCCGGCCGGTTCCTGCAGGGCGTTTCCAGCGCGGTCTTCGCGCTCGCCTACATCGTGCTCAGTGAAAACCTGCAGGCCAAAGTGTTCGGCACGTCCGTGGGCATCATCGCCGCCATCAACGGGGGAGTGGGCGGCGTGGACGGCTACGTCGGCGGGCTCATGGCCGAAACCCTGGGATTCCGGTCCATCTTCGTCGTCGTCCTCGTCCTGACGGCCATAGCAGCCATCTGCATCATCAGGATCGTCCCGGCCGGACGCCCGCAGGGCATCCGCGGCGCGATGGACTGGTGGGGCGCAGGATCCCTGTCCGTGTTCCTGGTCTTCATCACCTACTTCGTCTCCGGCGGCTCGGCCGCCGGCTGGACCGCCCCCAGCACCCTGGCCCTGCTCGCCGGCACCGTCGCGTCCTTCGCCGCCTTCTGGATGATCGAGAAGAAGCGCAGCCACCCGCTCATCGCCGTCCACCACCTGCGCTCGCGCCAGGTCTGGCCGGTCATCGCCACCACCGTCCTCACCCTCGCCGGCATCTTCGCCATCATCAACTTCACCGTGGTGCTCCTCAGCCAGGACACCGTCGCCGGCTTCGGCCTGAGCGCATCCCTGTCCGCGCTGCTGTTCCTTACCCCGGCCGCCCTCATCGGCGTCTTCGCGGCCCCGCTCGCTGGCTGGCTGGCCGACCGCCGCGGCTGGATCAAAACGCTCCGCATCGGCACCGGACTCAGCCTCGCCTGCGCAATTGTTGCGGCCACCTTCTCCGACAACCAGGTGGCGGTGCTGATCGCCGTCGCGGCACTCGGCATCTTCTACAACGGCTTCTTCCTCACTGCTATCAACGGGCTCTCGGTGCTGCTCTCACCCAAGGAAGCCCCCGCTGCCCTGCCCGGTATCAACGGTGCCTCCTTCGGCATCGGGGCGAGCCTCGGCGTCGTACTCGTGGCGCCCTTCGCCGCCCAGGCCACGGCCGGCGGCTACGCCACCGCCCTCTGGATTTCGGTGGCCATCACGGCCGCCGCGTTCATCGTCAGCCTCTTCGTCGCCGCCCCCCAAGGCGAAAAGCTCTAAACCCCACGCCGTCCAGCATCACGTCC
Source organism: Pseudarthrobacter adonitolis (assembly GCF_055412845.1). Taxonomy (NCBI): domain Bacteria; kingdom Bacillati; phylum Actinomycetota; class Actinomycetes; order Micrococcales; family Micrococcaceae; genus Pseudarthrobacter; species Pseudarthrobacter adonitolis. The sequence continues at coordinate 50,664 of NZ_JBVAYW010000014.1, forward strand.
AGCACCAACGAAACGAGAAACCAAGCATGACCACGCCCACCACCCACCCCTTCTACCTCGACTGCGACACCGGGATCGACGACGCCCTCGCCCTGGCCTACCTGCTCGCCGCCCCCACGGCCGAAGTGGTGGGGATCGGGACGGTCAGCGGCAACGTCAGTGCCGCCGTCGGCGCCCGCAACACCCTGGACCTGCTCCAGCTGGCCGGCCACGCGCACATTCCTGTGGCACTCGGTGCCCACGACCCCCAGGCCGGTTCGTTCGGTGGCGGGGCGCCGTGGGTGCACGGGGAGAACGGGATCGGCGGGGTTTCGCTGGAGACCGCCTCTGCTTCGCTTGCGCCCGAAACCGCCGCCGAGATGCTGGTCCGGCTCGCCCACGAACACCCCGGCACGCTCCGGGTGCTCGCCATCGGCCCGCTGACCAACATCGCCGAAGCCCTCCGGCTGGAACCAGCGCTGCCCACGCTGGTAGACCAGATCACCATCATGGGAGGCGCCGCCCTGGCCCCGGGCAACATCACGCCGGTGGCCGAGGCAAACATCGCCAACGACCCCGAAGCCGCCGCGGACGTGCTCGCCGCCGACTGGGACGTGACCCTGGTGCCGCTGGACGTCACCATGACTAGCGTGCTCGAGGAAAGCCACCGGCAGGAACTGCTCGCCGCCGGCCACCCGGTTCCCCGCGCGTTGGGGGAGATGTTGGGCTATTACTTCCGCTTCTACGAGAGCCAGTTCGGGCGGGCCTGCTCGGCGATGCACGACCCCCTCGCCGCGGCCCTCGCAGTGGGCGGCATCAAAGCGACGGTGGCCCCGGTGGTGACGGTCGACGTCGACACCACCGACGGTCCCGGCCGCGGCCAGACCGTCTGCGACATGCGCGGACGGTACATGGGTTACCCGGAGCAGCCCGGAGCGCGGTGCCGTGTGGTGCTGGAGCTGGACGGCGACTTCGCGCCGCACCTGGTGGAGGTGCTGCAGGGGTTTGCGGATCTTGAAAGTACGACGGCGGCAGCGGCCGTGAGTGCGGCGGTCGCCTAAACGGGCTTCTTGGCCGGGTCGGTCAGGACTGGAGGGACTGCATCACGGAGAGGTGCCCGGCGCGTGCCGCGATCAGGCACTTGGCCAGGTAAAAGGGCCGGTTCGCGTGCCTGACGTACTGCGTCAGCACGAGGACCGGATCCGGTGCCCGCAGGTCCAGCAGCTTGGCCCGGCTGGGCCCCACCTGGCTCAGGCTGATCTGGCACTCGCCCGGCCCGAGGACCCGGCCGAAGCGGCTGTTCAGGCTGGCAAGCAGGGTGCCGCCGTCGTCGTCGATCTCCAACGTCGCGGGGGCGGAACTGCTACCCAGGCTCACCGGCAGGGCCGAGATGTTTTCCTGCAGGTGGGCGATGGCTTCGCCGTCGCGGATCAGGACGGACTCCCAAAGCCAGCAGTCGGCGCCGGGCTCGACGCCCACGCCGGGGGCAACGAACTCGGAGGCGGGCTCCCGCTCCCGTTGGATGCGTTTGATCTCGAGGTGCTGGCCGGGCCCGCCGAGGACTTCCTCGAAGGGGCGGATCCGCTCGATGCCGATGCGGGGGAGGGTGTCGGCGACAAACCGGCCGACGCCCCGGCGGGCCCGGATGAGCCCGTCCTCCTCGAGCAGCATCAGGGCTTCGCGGACCACGGTGCGGCTGACCTTCATGTCCGCGCCGAGCTCCGTTTCAGTGGGGAGCATCGAGCCGGGCGTCAGCAGGCTGTTGCGGATGGCCTCAGCGATCCGGGAGTACACCGCAACCCGGAGAGGTGAGCCGGGCTGTGCCTCCACCGGCTGGGACAGGAACCGGACGGCGTCCTCGTGCACGTTATGCCTCGCTTAGTGGTGTTCGGAAACCCAGCCTACCGGTCTGATGCGTTTGTTGGACAAGCGGCGCCTGGTGGCAGTTCCCTCTCAGGCGTACCGGGCCATGAACGTTTGTGCAGGTGCTCCTGGCGATCCTCTCCGCCCCAAACGCCTGAGCGAAAGCTACTCACCAGTAATAGCGAGGCGAACGAGGGTTTCACCCTTTCGCAGGAGGGCCCGGGCTGGCAGCTTTCTTCGCGCACATCCGTGCAGCCAACTCCATATGGACTTCCGGGCTGCGTACATTTGAGTATCCCTAGCCCAAGCCCTGGTTGACACGAAGATCCACGGCCGGCCCCCCGCTGACACACAAACAATGAGGTTTCTATGTCACTGCTTACCAAAACCCTGTCTATCGCCGCGGCCGCCGTCCTCGCCGGGTCCCTGGCCGTGGCTCCCGCCCAAGCGGACGTTGTTGAGATTTCCCCGCCCGGAGCCAACGACTGGTCCTGCAAACCAACCGCCGAGCATCCGTATCCGGTCATTCTGGTGCCTGGAACCTTCGAGAGCATGGTGAAGAACTGGTCTACCCTCTCGCCGTACCTCAAGAGCGCCGGGTACTGCGTTTTCGCCCTGAACTACGGCGAGACGAACGGCGTGTACGCCACCGCGCCGGTGGCCGAATCCGCACAGGAACTCGCCCCGTTCGTGGACGCGGTACGTGCTGCCACCGGCGCCAAGAAAGTGAATCTGGTGGGCCACAGCCAGGGCGGCATGATGCCCCGCTACTACATGGGCTTTCTCGGCGGAGCCAAGCATGTCCATCAGCTCATCGGCATCGCACCCTCCAACCACGGCACGGAGGGCGTGATCGTCCCGCCGCCGGGCTTTATCCCGGATCCGGACCACACCGGCCTGGGCTGTGCTGCCTGCGCCGACCAGCAGGCAGGCTCGGCATTCATGCAGAAGCTCAACTCCATCGGCGACACCGTTGCGGGGCCTGCCTACACCGTCATCTCCACGGTCTACGACGAAGTGGTCATTCCCTACCACAGCCAGTTCCTCAACGGCCCGGCACGGCAGGTCACAAACATCACCATCCAGGACAAGTGCCCGGCCGATCTCTTCGAACATGACCAGACGCCGAACGACCCCGTGGTGCACCAGATCGTGGCCCACGCACTGGGTAAGGCTTCCGGCCCCGCTGATCCGGCCTACCAGCCCAGCTGCATTTAGCAGAGAGATCAGGCAGGGCGCCCCTCCGCCTTGCCCCCAGTGCTCCCTTCGGCGACGCACCCCGTTGGGGGAGCTCCGTCGTCGTTATGCAGAAACGACGACGGCGAATTCGTCGCCTCGCAGCGGGGCCCGGGGGCCTTGGCTGCTCTAAAGAATGGGCTGGATGCATCCCCCTATGGACTGCCTTATTTGGGAGGCCTAACCTGAGAGAAGCGGACAAAGGAGTCGTCATGAAACGCTTGCTCATCGGACTGTCCACGGCGGCCATGGTGGCCCTGAGTGCGGCACCGGCCGGAGCCGCTCCCAATATTTACCACACGATTTCGTCGTCGCATGGCTCTGCAGCGGTGGTCGAGACCGTCGGCTGCGAGCGGACCGAAATCTTCGTCTCCTCAATGGTGGGCATGTTCGCTGCCCAGCCCGGCCCCGTGAACAAGCAGGGCCTGACCAGCGTGTTCGTGCGCATCAGCGACGTCTGTGCGGCGCCCGGCCGCGGCGTGGTGCTGTTCCAGGCTGACGGCCAGAACTTTGCACCCCTGGAGGTTGATCCGAGACTGACCAGTGCATCCATCACCACCGAACTTGCCGGCACCGACGGCGACGGCAACCCCGTCACTATCAGCCTCTCGGCGTCGTGGACCGGCACCGGCCCGCTCGAGCATGACACCCTCAGCTCACACGAGAACATCCCGGGCGTGGGAAACGTCAACTCAACCGACAACAATTTGAGGCGTGCCGCCACGGCAAATGTGTCGGTCACGGTCAACGGACTGACGGCTGCAGGCACGGACAGCAATGCAGTCCTGGAACAGGTGAAGGCGCGTTGCATCGAAATTGCCCGCCCGGGTGTGGAGGAGTTCTTCCCCTGCTTTGGGTTCCCGGGGTAGGGGAGCGGCAATGGCCGGACAGCGCGGCGGCCGGCAGTGGTTTCGAGAGGCTCAACCACCGCGGTTGGCCCGGTCTTTGCCTAGGCTTCGGCTTCGATGAGTTCCTTCATCCTGCGGAGGCTGCCTTCGATCATCGTCGGGTCCATCGAAGCATCCATGGCAGGAATGTCCAGATAGATGGTCATTCTGGTGCTGGCGCCCTCGTCCAGGGGCTCCAGGGTTGAGCGTGAGCGGACTTCCAGCGGCCCGTTGGGTGTTTGGTCATGAATATGGAAGCCCATGGACTGCCCTGGTTCGAACTCGACGACCTCCATCGTGCCCTCGATGGGGGCGCCGATCCGTGTGTGCCGGCGCTGATACCGTGTGCCGATGCCGACAGGTCCGTCCGTGAGCTGTTGAAGCTCCATGTGGGGATCCCACCGTGGATGGTTGTGCAGGTGGTTCACGGCGACGAAATCAAAAACGACCGATGGAGGCTTGTTGATAACAATGGAGCGATCTAGTTTCATGACCAGTCCTGCTCATTCATCGTGGGGATCGATAATCGCAGTTTATTCCGGGACTTAGAAAACCGCGAGGACAAGAACGGAAAAATCAGGATGCTACGGCAGCCCGGGGTCACGCCCACGGCACTCCGTCCTGGATAGGCGCGAAGTGTTCAGGACAGATCGTACCTTCACTGACGTTACGGGGCGGTGACTCTCCATGCGGAGTGTTCGTCGAGGGGGTTCAGGTTCAAGACGGACTGCATTATCTTTCTCCTATGGCCATGGGCAAGCAACGGTGCTCTGACCCCTACAGGAATTTCTACTTAGAAGGAGTGGGAAAGGTCATGAATCAACGAACCAAAATATTCTTTGCTCTCATCGTCGTGCTGCTGATTGCTGGCGGGGCGGCACTTCTGTTCTCCGAAAACACCAAAAGGAGCAGGGCCGGGGAGTACAGTCCGCAGATCAACCCTGCCGATTTCACCACCAAAATCACTAATAAACACTTTGCCCTCCCCGTCGGCAAAAAGATGACCTACGAGACCACCGAGCAAGGAAGCGTCACCGAGAGGATTGAAATCGAAATCCTGCAGGAGACCAAGACCATAGAGGGCGTTGAGACGGTTGTCTATCTAGATAAGGAATACAAGAACGGGCAGCTCGTAGAGGAAACCCGGGACTACCTGGCACAACACAAAAACGGTGACGTGTGGTACTTCGGCGAGGACGTGAACAACTACTGGAATGGGATGTTGCTGGACCACTCCGGCAGCTTTCTCCACGGAAAAGATGGGGCAAAAGCCGGCATCTGGATGAAGGCCGAGCAGCGCGTTGGCGATTCCTATAGGCAGGAATTTTACGTTGGTCATGCAGAAGATAAGCGGGACACCGTCGCTACCGGCGAGACCGTCTCCACGAAAACCCGCACCTACACCGACTGCGTCAAGGTTTACGACTGGACGCCGCTTGAAAAGAATTCCCGGGAGCATAAATATCACTGCCCCGAGGTCGGTGCGCTGGTCCTTACCGAGGACCTGCAGACAGGAAAACGGTCAGAACTCGTGAATGTTGTCCAGCCCTAGCCTTCCAACAGCACATCCGCCTGCCGTCAGCACCTCTTCATGTCGAACCCGGCCGGCACGGACGAGGCCCGCAGGGGCATGTTCTCGTGCTATGTCTGGAACGCGGCGGTGCGGCGCTGCCGGAACGCCCGGTGCGATTCAACGGCCGTCATAGGTCGTGTCCGTCTGCAGGAACGCGCTGATGCCGGCCGGGCGCTTGGCCATCCGCGGCGGCGGGGGATCGGGCGGCGAAGGCGGCAGGACGACGTCGGGCAATACACCCAGCATCATGAAGGCGGGCATGAAGTCTCCCGGCGGCAGCGCCTCCAGCTGCTTGTACTGCTTCCAGAGTCTGGCGTGCGCAGGGCTCCAGTCCCAGCTCCCGGCCCGGGGGTTTCGACAGGCCACGGCCGCGCATCTAGTGCTCATAATTATGACCACAAAGCCGTTTAATGGCCGTCACAATAACCATTAGCTGGGGACTCGGCGTTTCCTGGCCACATAGGATCTCCATATGACACCCAATCGAGGTCTCGCCCTCTTCAGATTCTGGTTTGCCCTGCTCGGATTTTTGGCCATATTTTTCCAGCTGACACACTTGCTCCAGAATGTTCCCGGCGCCTCTGCGGGGAACTTCTTCAGCTACTTCACCATCGAATCAAACATCATCGCCGTCATCACCCTGGCTATCGCCGGCCGGTATGCGTGGAAGGGCGAAAGTCCCCGCTGGCTTGAACTCCTGCGCGGAGCTGCGACCATCTACATGACCATCACGGGGATCGTTTACAACCTCCTGCTGAGCAACATCGACGTCAACACGCCCATCCCCTGGATCAACGTCGTCCTGCACTACACCATCCCGACCATCATGGTGATCGACTGGCTTGTTGACCTGCCCAGAACCAGGGTCCCCGTCCGCACCTCGCTGATCTGGCTCGGGTTCCCCCTGCTCTACCTGGTCTACAGCCTGATCCGCGGTCCCATCGTCGACTGGTACCCCTACCCGTTCCTGGACCCCCGGGTCAGCGGCTACGGAACCGTCGCAGCGATAGCGCTGGCCATCGCGGCAGCAGCCTTCCTGTTTGCCCTGGTCGCCGCGTTCTCCACTCGTCTTCACATCGCCCCGACCCCTGCGGCAGTCATTCCCGGCGCGACCGAGGCACCCCTTCAATACGACGCCGGCACCATCAACTAAGTGTCCTCATGCAGGGGTGCGGTGATTCCTGAGCTACACGGCGACAGTGACAATTTCCGGGGGACCCGACAGGCTCAACGACCGGGCGCTCTCAACCACCGGGGGAGCGGACGTTCAGGCCTGCCTCGACGGCGGCGGTCAGCAGCTGGGCGTCATACGCCACCATAACGTCGGACTGCAGCCGGATGGCTGCGGCCAGATGAATGGCGTCAGCGCTTCGAAGCCTGCCGGCAAGGCCGCCGCGTACATCAAGTCCGAGCGGGCAACATCGACCAGATTGATGGCACCCAGAACCGTATTGACTGGCTCGCGGGGAAATCCCCGGCGATGGGCCGCGCAATGAAGCTCCGTATAGAGCAGCATCGACGCCACCAACTCGTGCCCCTGGGCTCCAGCTTCCGAAAGGTATTGGGCGGCTGCGGATGATTCCGCCTCTTCGACCACCAGCTTGAGGACAGCCGACGTGTCCAGATAGATGATCAACGGTCCCCTCGGAGGTCAGCCAGGATCTCAGCCGTGTCGACTTCGGACGTGACTCGCGGAAGTGTCAGGAAATCGACTGGGCCCTTGGCAGCAGGACGGACCTGTCCCGCCAGCAGTAGCCGCTCAAAAGGTGACGCCGCCGGCGGGATCAAGGTCGCGGCTATTTCGCCGTTGTTCGTGACGTCGATGGTTTCGCCGTTCTTAACGCGCTCCAGGATTTTGCTGCTCTGGTTGCGCAGTTTCCGGTGAGGAATGGTCGTCATGTTTGCCTCCGTAGCAAGCGCAGCAACCGCCGCGCCCAAAGGTAAAGGATCAGCCGGGGATTGCTGCTTCCGCCTGCTCCCAGTGCCGCCGGAGCAACTCAGCCAGCCGCTCGGGCTCGATCCGGTGTGGCGGGTCGAAATGGTGGCGCTTGGGGAACACTTCCAGTCGGAAGTCCGGGAAGAAGACCCTGGACAGCCGGCTGGCAATATCGCCGTAGTCATCGGGATTGCTCAGGCCGCCGAGAGCGAAGAAGACGGGCTGGCGAAAGTCGGCCAGACGCGTCCTCTCCAGGTCATAGTTTTTGAAGCACCGCAGGAACGCCCTGATACCCGCGGGCCGTTTGGCCATCCACGGCGGCGGGGGATCCGGCGGCGGCGGAAGGACGACGTCGGGCTTAACTCCCAGCCTCATGAAGGCGGGCATGAACTGCTCCGGCGGCAGTGATTCCAGCTGCTCGTACTTCTTCCAGAGCTCCGTGTGGGCGGGGCTCCAGTCCCAGTTCCCGGCCCAGGCTGGCTCCAGCAGCGCCAGGCTCAACAGCCTGTCAGGGTGCTTGGCAGCGAACGCCAGCGCCGCCGCGCCGCCACCTGAATAGCCCGCCAAATGGAACGCTTCCCATCCCTGGGTATCGGCATCGCGCAGCACGCCGTCGATCTCTGTGTCCAGGCTCCAGTCCAACGGCGGCTCATCGCCCGCATAAAGCTCGAGATCCTTGGCGATTGCCTGGACATCCGGCCCGAGGGCTGCGATGAGTCCGCCGTAGGCGGCCTGGGCGGGGAGTACAGCACCCGGTAGGAGAATTGCCCGAAATGGTCCCATAGGAGAACGCTACGCCGGGGTTTCGACAGGCTCAACCACCCGTCTCGGTAGCCGAGTGGTAAATGGTTGGGAAAATCTCCTGTACTGTTGATCCTGTTGTTGTGTTTATGCAGTTGGTAGTTCAGGCAGTACGCGCGGTCGAAAGTCCGCGTCTTTCTGAAGTAGCGGTTTTGAACACCCCACACCGGAGGACCCGAAAGTCGGGACTTTTCCTCCACCTTCACGAAGGACAAAAATAATGGCTACTGGTACCGTCAAATGGTTTAACGCTGAAAAGGGCTTCGGCTTCATTTCCCCCGATGACTCCTCACAGGACGTTTTCGCTCACTACTCCGCGATCGCCTCTTCCGGCTTCCGCTCACTCGAAGAGAACCAGAAGGTTTCCTTCGAAACCGAGCAGGGCCCCAAGGGTCCCCAGGCCGTCAACATCCAGGCACTCTAATTCTTTAGAGATTCTGGGGCCTTAGGGTTTCATTTTCAAAGCAGGGCCGGTCATTTGACCGGCCCTGCTTTTGTTAACCCGGATGTGCTTCAAAGGGGGTTAATACACGCCGACCAATTGCCCCGACTGGCGACCTACGGGAAGGACGGCTACCTGAGGCCCGCCATGTCCTCCGCGCCATGGAGGAGTTCGGCTGGAGCGATCCCATCATGGGCAAGGGCAACCGGGAGGCCCACGCGCGGCGGTCCGAGAGCTCCGGGAGCACCTTATCGACTGGAGGCTCCTGCGGAAGTTCAAGGGCAGGCTGATACTCACGCCGCGCGGCAAACGCTGCCTCGAACGGCCCGGCCATCCCATTCCCGACGACTGGGTTGCGACATCAACCAGGTGGTGCGGCGAAACCTCAAATCCCTGCACCTGATGGCGCCCAAAATGGAGCAACGCGGCCCCGGCGCTGCTAACCGACGGCGGCGTGAAGTTCCTGTTGGCAGTCCGGGCTGTGGGGCGGTCGGGTTAGGGCCGGTTTTCGCTCCCCACCCGGTTACTGGCCCGGGTCTGGATTGCGTACGTCCTTTTCGCCGATATCGGCAGCACCCAGGGCAGCCGCGGCAGGGCTGTGCGTGGTGTCGTGCTCGCGGACGCGGAGCTCCGGGTGGTGGAGGTCCAGGGCGGGACGTTCCGAACGGATCCGGGGCAGGGAGGTGAAGTTGTGCCGCGGCGGCGGGCAGGACGTTACCCATTCGAGCGAGGCGCCGAAGCCCCACGGGTCATCCACCTCAACGCGGTCCGTGCTGCGCGACGTGATGTAAACATTCCAGAAGAACGCAATTGTCGAGGCGCCGAGAAGGTATGACGAGATGGTGGAGAACTGGTTCATCCAGGCGAAGTTGTCCTCCACCAGATAGTCCGCGTAGCGGCGGGGCATGCCCTTGACACCCAGCCAGTGCTGGATGAGGAAGGTCCCATGGAAGCCCAAGAACAGCATCCAGAAGTGGATCTTTCCGAGGCGCTCGTTGAGCATCTTGCCGGTGAACTTTGGCCACCAGAAGTAGAAGCCTGCGAACATCGCGAACACCACGGTGCCGAACACCACGTAGTGGAAGTGCGCCACCACGAAGTAGGAATCGGAGACGTGGAAGTCCAGCGGCGGTGAAGCCAGGATGATGCCGGTCAGGCCGCCGAAAAGGAATGTGATGAGGAAGCCGAGGCTCCACAGCATCGGAGTCTCGAACGTCAGGGACCCCCGCCACATGGTGCCGATCCAGTTGAAGAACTTCACCCCGGTAGGTACTGCGATCAGCATGGTCATGAAGGCGAAGAACGGCAGCAGCACCGAACCGGTCACGTACATGTGGTGTGCCCACACGGTCATGGACAGGGCTGCGATGGCGATGGTCGCGTAGACAAGGCCCTTGTATCCGAAGATCGGTTTGCGGCTGAAGACGGGGAAGATTTCGGACACAATGCCGAAGAACGGCAGCGCAATGATGTACACCTCAGGGTGGCCGAAGAACCAGAACAGGTGCTGCCACAGAACCGCCCCGCCGTTCTCCGGATCATAGATGTGGGCACCGAACTTGCGGTCCGCCCCCAAGGCAAACAGTGCCGCCGCGAGCGGCGGGAATGCCATGATCACCAGGATGGCCGTGACCAGTGTGTTCCAGGTGAAGATCGGCATCCGCCACATGGTCATGCCCGGGGCGCGCATGCAGATGATGGTGGTGATGAAGTTGACCGCGCCAAGGATGGTGCCGAATCCGGACAGCGCCAGGCCGAAGACCCACAGGTCACCGCCCACGCCGGGGGTGAAAGTGGTGTTATTCAACGGCGCGTACGCGAACCAGCCGAACGCCGCCGCGCCCTGCGGGGTGATGAAGCCCGAGACGGCGATGGTGGATCCGAAGAGGAAGAACCAGAAGGCCAGAGCGTTCAGCCGCGGGAAGGCGACGTCGGGGGCGCCGATCTGCAGCGGCATGATGACGTTGGCGAAGCCGGCGAACAGCGGGGTGGCGAACATCAGCAGCATCATGGTGCCGTGCATCGTGAACAGCTGGTTGTATTGCTCCTTGGTCTGCAGGATCTGCATGCCAGGTTCGAAGAGCTCGGCCCGGATCAGCAGGGCCATAACGCCAGCCATCATGAAGAACACAAACGAGGCGATCAGGTACATGTATCCGATGACCTTGTGGTCGGTGGAGGTCATCCAGCTGACCACCATGGCGCCTTTGCGCCGGGGTACCACCGCAGGAGCAGCGGTTGAGGCGGTCCCTATTCGTGAATGTCCGGTGATGGCCATCTTTCACCTCACAGATACTTCTGCACGGCATGTATGGGCCCTTTGCATAAGCCCCTATTTGCAGGCTACTCACTAACGCGGCGTACCGAAAGAGTCAGTGCAGGCCCATCGCGTTCCGGACCTCGTCCAGGATGTGGTGGACGGCGGTCTCCGCCCCCACGGCGTCCCCTCGGGCCACTGCCGCCGCAACATCCTCGTGGGCCTGTAGCGCTTCGTTCCGCGGCTTGAAGGGCATCAGGCCCTGTTTGGTCCGGCTGGTGAGCACCTCGGCCACCATGCCTTCCAAGGCCGTGAACATCTCATTGCCGCAGCTTTGGAGCAGCAGGCAGTGGAACTCGATGTCTACCGCCAGGAACGCCTCGAGTTCGCCGGCTTCGCCCAGCCGCCGCAGCTCTGCGGCCAGGAAAACCAGCTTGGCCCGTTCCGCGGCGCTCGCCCGGCGGGCAGCACCGGCAGCTGCAATGGGCTCGACGGCGATGCGCAGCTCCGTGAGGCTGCTGTACTGATTATCGCGCCGGGCAGAGCCCAGGCGCCAGCGCACTAGCTTGGGATCGAAGACATTCCACAGCCTGCGCTCCTGGACCACGATGCCCACCCGTCGGCGCGAATACACCAGGTTCATAGACTCCAGGACCTTCATGGTGTCCCGCGCAACGGTGCGGGAGATGCCGTACTCCTGCTGGAGGCCTTCAAGGGTCAGCCGGCTGCCCGGAGGAAGGCTCCCTTCAGCAATGGCAACGCCAACCGCCTCGAGAACACGTTCATGCATGGCGGGGGAGGCCCCGCCGTCGTGCGCGTCATCCGCGTCCGGTAGTGTCGCCGTCGACATCTTTCCTGCCTTCCTCTGCGCCTGCGCGCCCTCCAATCGTACCGAAAAAGTCGGAAAGGTATGACTTGTGACACCAAAAGATAGTATCTGTGGTCAGTTATGGTGATACCTTATCTCCAGCGCACTTCCTTGTGGCATGTGCTACGAGCTTTCTTCACTAAGCCAACGGCGTCTTCTTCGGAGGTAAAACATGCAGTATCCAGCCACGCACCTGGTGGTGATGGGCGTTGCCGGTTCCGGCAAGTCCACCATTGCGGCAGCTCTTTCCCAGCAGCTTGGCTGGGCCTGCGCTGAAGCGGACGAGTTCCACCCGCAGTCCAACATCGACAAGATGACCCAGGGCATCCCACTGCAGGACGAGGACCGCTGGCCCTGGCTGCAGGAAATCCAGGACTGGATGACTGCCCAGGCCGCGGCCGGGAAGAGCACCGTGCTCACCTGCTCCGCGCTCAAGCACAGCTACCGCCAGCTGCTCTCCGAAGCGCAGGGCCGGGTCCTGTTCCTTCACCTGCACGGCGAGGCCGACCTGATCGGCCAGCGCATGCAGGGCCGCGAAGGCCACTTCATGCCGCCCACCCTCCTGCCCAGCCAGCTGGCCACCCTGGAACCGCTGACCGATCAGGAAGTGGCCGCGGGCAGTTTGCGCCTGGACATTTCCAGGTCCCCGGAGGAGCTCATTAAGACCATCGTCGCTGCACTCCGGCTCCCCGCGCACTAGGCGCCCTGTAACTCCTGAGCCTGCGCTCAGGCTTTTCACCCCCCCAATCCCCAATAAATTCTGTTTCAAAGGAGAATCATGGTCATCGAAGGATGGACCCAAACGCTGGGCGCAGGCCCCCTGCTGCTCATCGCAGCGGCAGCGATCGTCGCGCTGCTGTTCCTGATCATCAAGCTGCGGATGCACGCACTCGTCGCCCTGATCGTGATCAGCCTCGCCACCGCATTTGCCACCGGAATCCCCGCCAACCAGGTGGTGCCGGTGCTGATCAACGGGTTCGGCACCACGCTGGGCACCGTGGCGCTCCTCGTCGGCCTGGGTGCAATGCTCGGACGCATCGTCGAAACCAGCGGCGGCGCGAAAGTCCTGGCCGACTACCTGATCGGCGTCTTCGGTGAAAAGCGTGCCCCCTTCGCCCTGGGCCTCGCCTCCCTGCTCTTCGGCTTCCCCATCTTCTTCGACGCCGGCCTTGTGGTCATGCTCCCCGTCGTCTTCGCCGTGGCCCACCGCCTGGGCGGGGGAGTGCTGCGCTACGGCCTCCCCGCCGCCGGTGCATTCTCCGTGATGCACATCTTCCTGCCGCCGCACCCGGGCCCGGTCTCCGCTGCGGCCTTCTTCGACGCCAACATCGGCCTGGTGATGATCGCCGGCCTCATCACCGCCATCCCCACCTGGTACGTCACCGCCTACCTGTTCGGCCTGTGGACTGGCAAGAAGCTGGTCCTTCCGGTTCCCGAAATCCTGGGCCACGCCAGTGCCGAAGCCGAGTCCAACCCGCCGCGCTTCCGCACCATCGTGGGCCTGCTGCTCCTGCCGCTCGTCCTGATCTTCATCAACACCGGCCTGAACACCCTCGCTTCGTCCGGTGTGCTGCCCGACGATGTTAAGGGCGAGCAGTGGTTCCAGATCCTCCGCACTATCGGTGAAACCCCGGTGGCCCTGCTGATCGCCGTCCTGGTGGCCGTATTCGTCCTGGGCGCCCGCCGCGGCAAGGACGCAGGCGCCATCGAGAAGCTGCTCGAATCCTCGCTCGGCCCGGTCTGCTCGGTCATCCTCATCACCGGCGCCGGCGGCATGTTCGGCGGCGTATTGCGCACGTCCGGCATCGGCGCCGCACTGGCAGACGTCCTGGGCAACCTTGGCATCCCGCTGATCCTTGCAGGCTTCCTGATCTCAGCCATCCTCCGCATCGCCCAGGGTTCCGCCACCGTGGCATTGACCACCACCGCGGGCCTCATCGCCCCGGCCGTGGCCTTGGCCGGACTGACCGGAATGCAGGTGGCGGCCCTGGTCATCGCCGTGGCCGCCGGCTCCGTAGTGGTCTCCCACGTCAACGACTCCGGCTTCTGGCTGGTGGGCCGCTTCTTCGGCATGGACGTCAAGACCACGCTCAAGACCTGGACCGTCATGGAAACCCTCATCGGCGTTATGGGTTTCGCCATCGCGGCGGTCCTCTTCCTGCTCGCCGGTGTGGCGGGCTGACGCTCTGACTCCAGCCACGGCTGACTGAAGTACGACGGCGGGGCGCCGGCAGAAACGCTGGCCGCCCCGCCGTCGTCGTACCCCGGAGGTCCCCTGGCTCCGCGCCTGATGGTGGACAATATTGCAGGCGCGGACACTTTGGATGCGCGTGACAGGAACTTGGGGGCCATATGGAAGAGACAACACGGATGCCCGAAATATCGGCGGCATCCTGGGACAGCCAATGCAAGAGGCTGAGGCGCATCGGCCTACTTTTCAGCATCGTCGGATGGACCCTCATCGCGGGCTTCTGCCTGGCCACGTACCGGGCCATCGATCTGTGGTTCCCCCTGCTCACGGGAAAGGTGAGCCCCGGCCATCCCAGCTACGCCGAGTTCCAGGCGTCGAAGGATATTGCGCTGATCGTCTGGCTCGGAATATTCGTCCTCGTGGGGGCCAATCAGGCCGTTGGGCGGCGCTGGCTGGCCAAAGTGACGCTGGCTCTGGGGCCGCGGCCCGCGGTGAACAGCCCTGTTGTCCGGGAGCTGAAGCCCGAACAGGAAGCGTGACCTAGCCCGACGGCGGCGCAGGGAACACCTGCCGTCCCGCCGTCGTTGTGCCAGAGGCAGCCCATCCCGTTCTGCCCCAACCAAAGGACACCCCTTGACCCAACGCACCATCGTGATCACCGGCGCCAGCGACGGCATCGGCGCGGCAGCCGCGCGGACGCTGACGCAGGCAGGCGACCGGGTGGTCGTCGTCGGCCGCTCCGAGGAGAAGACGCAGGCCATCGCGAAGGAGCTTAACGCCGACTACTTCGTCAGCGACTTCGCCGACCTGGGCCAGGTCCGCACGCTCGCCGCGCAGCTGAAGGACGACTACGAGCGGATCGACGTCCTGGCCAACAACGCCGGCGGCATCATGGGCAAGCACCAGTTCACGGTGGACGGCAATGAGTCCACCTTCCAGGTCAACCACCTGGCGCCGTTCCTGCTCACCACCGAGCTGATGGACGTCCTCACCGCCAGCAACGCCAAGGTCATCAACACCGCCAGCGCGGCCAACGGCTTCGGCAAGATGGACCTGTTCGACCTGAAATCGGAGCACACCTACTCCACCAACCGCGCCTACGGCACCGCCAAGCTCGCCAACATCCTCTTCACGTCCGAGCTGCACCGCCGCTTCGGCGAGCAGGGAATCACGACGGCGGTGTTCCACCCGGGCGTGGTCCGCACCAACTTCGCGGCAGAGTCCACCAGCCCCATGCGGCACGCCTACAAGACACTGCTCAACCGCTTTATGCTCACCCCGGACCAGGGCGCCGACACGCTGCTCTGGCTCATCAACGGCACCGCCGGCACTGACTGGATCTCCGGCGCCTACTACGCCAAGCGCGCCCTGGCCAAGGCCAACGCCCAGGCGTACGACGCCGAGCTGGCGCAGGGTCTGTGGGAGGCCAGCGAGGCGCTCGTCGCACGCTGAGCCGAAGCGCCGGTTAGGCGCGACCCCGCCGGGCCCGCTCGACGTCGGCGGCGCTGTCCGCCTGCCCGCGGGCGCTGAGCCCAGCCACGACGCCGTCGACGTCCGCTGCGGACCGGTTCTGGCTGAGCTTGGTTATCGCCTCTATTCTGGTGATGACCAGTTCGATGCCCACAATGGCGCGCAGTTGGCCGGAGATGTAGCGTTCCGGCGCGTCGTCCACGCCCCACGGGTGGTCAAGACCGGCCTCATTGACGTTGGTCAGGCGCCTGACCTGGCCGGCGATCCAGGCAGGGTCGTCATGGATCACCACGGTGCCGTATACGTGCGCCGTGGAGTAATTCCACGTGGGCACCACGCGTCCGTGCTCGGCCTTCGACGCATACCAGGACGGCGAAATGTAGGCGTCCGCGCCCTGGACGATCATCAGTGATTCCCCGATCGCCGGTTCGGACCACTGTGGGTTGTTCCTGGCGACGTGGGTATGCAGCGCGCCATGTTCGCCCACCGAGGGGTCGTACACGAACGGCAGCAGCGTGGCGAGCAGGCCCTCCGAGGTCATGGTGACCAGGTTCGCTGCGCCAGGCCTCGTGAGTAGTTCCCGGACGGCGTCGGGGCCGGCTGCGAAATGGGCTGGTGTGTACATGGGACTAATCCTTTACGGGGCTTGAGGTGCTTGAGGTGCTTGAGGTGCTTGTGGCGTGGGGGCGGCGGGCTGAGGGGGCGGCGGGTTGTGGTGGTGCCGGCTTGAGCCGGACCCGGACCGCGGCGCCCGCGCAGAGGATAACGGCCAGGCCGCCGACGATGGTGCTCCACGTCAGCGACTCACCGAGCAGGAAGCCCGCCCAGCAGATGCTCAGCACGGGCTGCACGAGCTGGATCTGGCTGACCTGCGCCATGGGGCCAATGGCCAGGCCGCGGTACCAGGCGAAGAAGCCCAGGAACATGCTGACCACTCCCAGGTAGGCGAAGGCCAGCCACTGGACCGGCGTGCCCGACGGCGGCTGCTGCGCCACGGACAACGCCACGAGGAACACCATCAGCGGCGATGCCAGCACCAGCGCCCAGGACACGGTCTGCCAGGCGCCGAGTTCGCGGGCCAGCAGGCCGCCTTCCGCGTAGCCGATGGCCGCGGCCAGCACCGCGCCGAGGAGCAGCAAATCGGACCAGTGCAGCTGCCCGAACCCGCCGGATTGCAGGGAGCCGAACGCTATCGCTGCCAGCCCGCCCACTACGGTGATGAGCCAGAACGCCAGTGGGGGATGCTCACGTCCGCGCAGGACAGCCACGGTGGCCGTTGCAGCGGGCAACAGCGCGATCACCACGGCGCCGTGACTGGCCGGTGTGGTGGTGAGCGCAAAGGAGGTGAGGAGGGGAAACCCGACGACGATGCCGGCGGCCACCACGGCGAGGCGCGCCCAGTGCGTGCCCCGGGGGAGTCGTTGCCGGGTGAGTGCGAGGGCAAAGGCGGCGAGAATGGCGGCTACCACAGCGCGGCCGGACCCGATGAACATCGGGGACAGGCCTGCGACGGCCACCTTGGTGAACGGAACCGTGAAGGAGAAGGCCGCTACTCCAAGGAGGCCCCACCACAGTCCGGTGGGCTGATTGGACGGTATCAGTGGCGGCATAAGTGTAGTAGCGCTACTATTGTCTCTCATGAACAACGATAGCAGTTCCCGGATTGCGGCGCATCTGAAGAAATGGATCTCTTCGGCCGCGCCCGGTGCGAAGCTGCCGTCCACCCGGTCGCTGGTGGCCGACTATCAGGCCAGTCCCGTCACGGTGCAGAAGGCCCTGCAGACGCTCACGGCACAGGGGCTGATCGAGAGCCGGCCCGGCGTTGGCACATTCGTGCGGGCTGTCCGGACCGCGCGCCCGTCGGACTACGGCTGGCAAACGGCGGCGCTGCGGTCTCCGCTGGCACCGCTGCCTCCGGCCTCCACCACCATGCGTAACGTGCCGAACGATGCGATCTCCTTCCACTCCGGCTACCCGGACCGGGAACTCCTGCCGGAGCGGCTGGTGCGGTCCGCACTCACCCGCGCCGCCCGCGGCGACGCAGCGCTGTCCCGTCCGCCCGCGGCGGGTCTGCCGGAACTGCAGTCGTGGTTCGCGCATGAACTAGGGGCGTCCACGCCGGCCGGGACCACACCGCCGAACCCGAGCGACGTCGTCATACTTCCCGGAAGCCAAAGCGGGCTCAGTTCTATCTTCAGCGCGCTCGCGGGCCGCGGGCAGCCGCTGCTCATGGAATCGCCCACCTACTGGGGCGCTATCCTGGCGGCCGCCCAGGCCGGTGTCCGTGTTGTCCCGGTGCCCAGCGGGCCAGAGGGGCCGGACACTGCGGAACTGGCCCGCGCCTTTGACGAAACCGGTGCGCGGCTGTTCTACGCCCAGCCCAACTACGCGAACCCCACCGGGGCGCAGTGGGCCGCAGGACGCGGCGACGAGGTCCTGGAAGTGGTGCGGGCGAAGGGCGCATTCCTTGTGGAAGATGACTGGGCGCACGACTTCGGCATCACCACCAACCCCGTGCCCGTCGCCTCCCGCGACGACTCCGGCCACGTGGTCTACCTGCGCTCGCTGACCAAAAGCGTGTCGCCGGCTATCCGCATCGCCGCCGTCATCGCGCGCGGGCCGGCGCGGGAGCGCATCCTGGCGGACCGGGCGGCCGAATCGATGTACGTCAGCGGCCTGCTCCAGGCTGCAGCGCTCGACGTCGTGACGCAGCCTGGGTGGCAGACGCACCTGCGCAGCCTCCGCCATCAGCTCCAATCGCGTCGGGATCTTTTGGTCACCAGCATGCGCGAGCACGCTCCGCGGGTGCACATCGAGCAGGTGCCCAAGGGCGGCCTGAACCTATGGGCGCGGTTGCCTGACGGGACTGACCTCGAACGGCTGACCCGCGACTGCGAAACCGCCGGGGTGATCATCGCTGCAGGCCGCGCATGGTTCCCCGCCGAACCCGCCGGTGCTTACATCCGGCTCAATTACTCAGGGCCGAATCCGGGTGCCTTCCCGGAGGGCGCCCGGATCATTGGCCAGGCAATCGAACGCAACGGGGCTTGACGGGGTAGCGGTCCTTATTCGCCCAGCAGCCCGTAGGTGCTGACGACGTTGCCCTTCGTGGTCCGGTACTGGTCCTTCAGGCCGAGCCGCGACACGGGGTCGCCGTCCTCGAACAGCTTCCGGCCGCTGCCGGCCACCACGGGGTGGGTGATCAGGGTCAGCTCATCCAGCAGCCCGGCGAACAGCAGCTGGCGCACCACGGAAATGCTGCCGGTCACGGCGATCTCGCCGCCGTCGCGTTCCTTGAGGCCGGCCACGAATTCCTCCAGGGGTCCCTCGATCAGGTGGGAGTTCTGCCACTCAAGCGGCTCCATCAGCGTCCGGGAGGCCACAAACTTTTCCACCGGGTTGATGAAGCCGGCGAAGTCCTCGTCCACGGACGCTGTTGGCCAGTAGCCAGCCCACTCCTGGTAGCTCACCCTGCCAAGCACCACGGTGTCCACGCTTTCCATCATGCGGGTCAGGGCCGTTCCGAGGTCGTCGTCGAAGCTGTCGAACTGCCAGAGGAACGGGTCTGAGACCACGCCGTCAACGGAGTGGAACAGGCCGGACGTGACTTTGCGCATGATGTCCTCCAAGGTCAGGGGCAGTTGGCATCCACGGTATTGGCTGTGCCCGCAGCAGGGAAGCCCCGACCGGTGTTGAGCCTGTCGAACCTGGATCTGGACAGGCTCGATCACCGGTCTCAACCTGTCCGCAGTTACGTTCGTCACCACCGCCTGCGTGTTGCGCAAATCCGCGGACCGGCAGCCCCATACTGGTGTTCATGCGGCCTCTCGCCGCACCCCCGGCCAGGCAGGAGGAAATTGCATGGAAACCCTGAAGAAAATCGTAAGCAACCAGTACTTCCCCGCGGCCGCGGTGTTGACGGCAGTGTTGCTTTTTTGGATCATCGCCATGTTCGGCGGGCTCTCCCTGTTGAACAACAACCAGCCGCCCATGGCTACCTTGACGTGGATGCTGTTCGTCTACGCTGCGGCTGTCCTGACGCCGCTGGCAGGCATCCTTGCCGGTGTGGACCTGGTCCGCCGCTGGCGCCGCAACCGCATGTACGCGTTGGTTGAGTTGGAGCAGGACGGGACCACCGAGTACGAGACCGTGCAGGACGAAGCGGTGCAGGACGCGGAACCAGCGGACGAGCAAGTTCGGGAACCCGCAACACAGCCTGAGGCCCCGGTGGAGCCCGCCGAGCACGCAGCCCCAAGGCAGTCCGCCCCGAAACAGCCCGCTCAGCACCGCCCGGTAACCCAGCAGCAGCCCGGGAAGCGCCATCCGGTGCAGCAGCAGCCCGCCAACCAGCAGCCGTCCCAGACGAAGCAGCGCAAAAAAGCCGCGTAGCCGCTACTGCAGCGCCAGCTCCACCCGGTTCCGGCCGGCCGCCTTCGCAGCATAAAGCGCGGCGTCGGCTTCGCCCAGGAGGGTGTCGGCGTCGGCCCGGTGCTCGGCGGTGAACGCGGAAATCCCGGCGCTCAGCGTCAGCTGCCCCAGCGGGTCCCCGGAGTGGACAATCACCAGCTCGCGCACAGTGTCCAGCGCCCGCTCCATAAAGGCCTTGGCGCTCAGCTGCGACTGGTTCGGCAGCACCAGCAGGAACTCCTCGCCGCCATACCGGTACACGCCGTCGCTCTTCCGCGCCGCGCCCACCAGCGCCTTCGCCACGGCCCGCAGCGCGAGATCGCCCGCCTGGTGCCCGTAGATGTCGTTGTAGCTCTTGAAGTTGTCCACGTCGCACATGGCCACGCAGTACCCCTCCGTGTACCGCTGGCTGCGCGCATGCAGCTGCTCGAGGTCCTCGGAAAGCTTGAGCCGGTTGTGCAGCCCCGTCAGCGGATCGGTCCGCGCCTGCTGCGAGAGCACCTTCCGGTAATGCGCCAGGTCCGCGTGCAGTGTGGTCACGCGGAGCGCCACGAGGAGCCGCGCGTGCAGGACGAACGGGTCCAGCGGCTTGGTGACGTAGTCGTCCGCCCCGGCTTCGAGTCCGGCGAGCACATCGTCCCGGGACCCCTGAGACGTCAGCAGCACAATATACGTGTACAGATCCGCCTCGCGCGCCCGGATGGCCCGGCACAGCGCCAGCCCGTCCATCCCGGGCATCATCCAGTCCGTGACTACCACGTCGGGCTGGTGTTCCAGGTAGAGGGCCCACGCCTCGTCACCGTCGGCCGCCGTCAGGCAGTCATGTCCGGAGCGTTCGACGGCGGCGCGGGCCACCAGGAGCGAGCCCGTATCGTCATCCGCCACCAGGACTTTCACTGTGCCACCTCCAGCGCTAAATCGAGTTCAAAGTCCACGCGCACAAGCTCCGCTTCCAGCCGGCTGACCAGCCGCGGGCCGCCGTCGAGCCTTCCGCTGCGGCCCATGTCTTCCAGTTCGCCGCACAGGCTTGCGACGGCGGTGGCCCCGATGTTGGCGGCCGCACCTTTCAGGGCGTGCGCGGCCTGCGCCAGGGCCGGCCCGCCGCCGTCGGTCACCGCTCCGCGCAGCGCCGCGAGCCGCGCGGGAACGTCTTTACGGAACGCCTCCGTCGTTGCGGGCAGCAAGCCCAGGCCGTCCTCCGGGCCGAGGTCGCGCAGTATGGCGAGCCGGTCCGTATCCAGCGCCGGAGCACCTCTACCGGTGACGGCCAGCAGATGGGGAGCGTCGTGCTGGGGAGCCGCCTCCAACTGAGGAGCCACCAGCTCTTCCAGCGAAGAGTGCGGTGCCTGTTCGGGGACCCAGCGGGCCAGGGCAGCTTCAAGCTCGGCGGCGTCCACCGGCTTGGAGAGGTAGTCGTCCATGCCGGCGGCGAGGCAGCGTTCCCGGTCCCCGTCCAGGGCACCGGCGGTCATCGCGATGATGGGAAGATGGCTGTCCCCGGCGCGCCGCCGGATGACGCGCGTGGCCTCGAACCCGTCCATCACCGGCATGTGGCAGTCCATCAGGACGGCGGCGTACCGGGTGCTGGCGGTGGCGGCTACGGCCTCGGCGCCGTCGGCCACCACGTCCACCGCGTAGCCGAATTTGGTCACCGTGGCGCGGGCCACCAGCTGATTCACCTCGTTGTCCTCCACCACGAGGATGCGGCCCCGTGATGCCCCCCGGAGGGGCGACTCAGCGGAGGACTCATGGGATGACCCAGACGAGGAGTCAGCGTCGGAAGGTCGGCCGGAGGGCGAGGGCGCCGGGGCATGGTGTTCACTCGTGGACATCAGCCGGACCAGGCGGTTGTAGAACTCGGAGCTGCGGACCGGTTTCATGAGCCATTCGCGGACTCCGGCGTCGGCGATCTCGGCCGCGTTGACCTGCATGGTGGACGTGAGCATGATCAGCTCGATGTCCGCCAGTGCGTCGTCGGCCTTGAGTTCGCGGGCCAGCTCCAAGCCGTCGGTATCAGGCATGCAGAGGTCCAGTACGGCCAGGTGGAAAGGCATCCCGTCGGCTGCGGCTTCGTGGGCGCGGGCCAACGCTGCGCGGGCATCCGGCACCGCCTCCGGCTGCAGCTTCCAGCCGCGCAGCTGGGATTCCAGTACTAGGCGGTTGGTGGCGTTGTCGTCCACCACCAGGACGCGCAGCCCAGTGAGGAACCCGGCGGCCGGCACAGGATCCGTGGACGGCGGTGCGACGGGCACGGGGATACGGAACCAGAACATGCTGCCCTCGCCCGGAGCGCTTTCCAGGCCGATCTCGCCGTCCATTGCGTCAGTGAGCCGGCTGCAAATGGCCAGGCCCAGGCCGGTGCCGCCGTAGCGCCGGGTGGTGGAAGCGTCAGCCTGGGAGAAGGATTCGAACAGCCGAGCGTGGTGCGCAGGGTCGATGCCGATGCCGGTATCGCGGACTTCGAAACAAACCATGGCGGTGGCCCCGGGTTTCGCGTCCGGCGTCTCCGTCGTCACGCGGATGGACACCTCCCCGGCCGCCGTGAACTTGACGGCGTTGGAGGCGAGGTTCAGCAGGATCTGGCGGATCCGGCCGGAATCACCGTGCAGCCTGGCCGGAACTTCCGGTTCACAGTAGGCGATGAGCTCCAGGTTCTTGGCCTGGGCGGGCTCTGTCAGCAAGCCCGCCACTTCCTCCACGAGGACGCGGGGATCGAAGGTACGGATATCCAGGTCAACCTTGCCGGCTTCCAGCTTGGAGAAGTCCAGGATGTCGTTGATGAGCGATAGCAGCGCCTCGCCGGCGCCCTTGACGCCCTGGGCGTACTGCTTCTGCGTCTGGTCTAGCGGCGTCTCCAGCAGCAGTGCGGTCAGCCCCACCACGCCGTTCATGGGGGTACGGATTTCGTGGCTCATGGTGGCCAGGAACTCGGACTTGAGCCGGCTGGATTCCAAGGCCGCCTCCCGGGCCGCCTGCAGTTCCTGCTCGGCGGCCCGGCGCAGGGTGATGTCCCTGGTTATGGAGGCAACCCCGCGGAGGGTCCCGCCTTCCCGGATCGGGGAGACGGTCACGGACACGGGAATGACTACGCCGTCCTTGCGCGTGTGTTCGGTTTCGAAGCTCATGGCCTCCCCGCTGTCGCGGAGGTGCACAAAGACTTCATCGCCTTCTGTGCTCCCCGGAGGCAGGAGAATCTGGACCACATCACTGCCGATCGCTTCCGCGGCTGTGAAGCCGTACTGCTGTTCTGCTCCCGGGTTCCAGCTGGTGATGATGCCCTCCGGCGTGGTGCTCAGGATGGCGTCCCTGGAGGCGTTGACAATCGCGCCCAGGCCCTCGAGCTCTACCGTCCTGGCCGCCACTTCCTGCTCCAGCCCCGTGGTCAGGGTGATGTTCTCAATGACGATCAACACCTGGCGGACCAGGACAAGGGCAACAGTGACTCTGGCCACCACCAGCACGAAAGAACTCATTTCGCTAACGTGAGGGGCCGCAACCACCACCACGGCCACGAGGATGGGCGCGTAGGGGAGCAGTTCCAGAGCCAGCGCAAACGCCTTGCGGTCCGGCCGCGGTTTTTCGGCGTAGGGGAGCAGCGGTGCCAGCGCAATCAGGAGGAAGGCGCTGATCCAGCCCAAGGCGAGCGGTGAACCGGTGACACCCGTGACGCCGTCGAACGTCAGCCTCACATACGTGCTGTCCGCGATGGTGAGGACCAGCAGGCCGCCGCCGAAGCAGAACCACGGCAGCCGTTCGCCGGGCTGCCGGCGCATCGCAAGGACCAGCACGAGCGAGGTGATGATCACGTCTACCACCGGGTAGGCAATGGTGGTGAGCCGGGTCAGGAAGTCCCCGCCCGAGCTGAAGGCCGGGCCCAACGCCACGTACCAGCTGACCGTCAGGACCGAGCCGGCAATCACAGCGGCGTCCAGCACTGTCCGGAGCAACCCGACACGGGTGGTGCCGCCCGGCCGCTTGAAGCTGAAAAGTGCGACAGCGGCGGGCACCGAGTACCCCACGAACCCGACATCTGCCAGGGACGGGAACGGGTAGACGTGACTGTTCGTGAGGCCAAAGTAGGTCCAGACCGCCATGCCGGCGGCCCAGACGAAGGCGGCCACCGACATCAGGGTCCAGGCGCGCGCATTCATTCCGCCGCGCAAAGCCGTCCGGCCGCAGCTGAAACCGGCCAACAGGGCGGCCGCGAGAACGGAAAAGTCGCCCGCCACCATGGCCGCCGGAGTGCCGCTGTTGGCAGCAAAAAACAGTCCAAGAACGCCCAGCACCACAGCACCAAGCGCGATCAGCCAACCCAGCCTGGCCGTGCTCCTGCCGATGGCGGGACGTCGCTCCAAGAGACCAGTCTGAGACACGCGGATCCCTCCCCATAAGTGCGCCCTTCACCCGCAAAGCTTGAGACCAGGGGCCGCCCGAGACCTGGGCGAAGACGCACCCCTATGATATCCCTCACAGCTCAAGAACGATGGTACTTCGCGTCTATATGAACTACCTCCCGGCCGGCACGTTGCAGCAGGCTGGCTGCCACACCCGAGCGGTATCCCGACTCGCAGTGCACCCACACCCTGCCTGCCGGAATCTCGGCCATCCGCGCCAGCAGCTCATGCAGCGGGATGTTCACCGCCCCGGCGACGTGGCCGGCGTCGTACTCTTCCGTCCGGCGGACGTCCAGCACCACGTCCCCGGCCCCGCGCCTGTGCAGCAGGTCCTCCCACCCCACGCGCGGATAATGCACGACGGCGGTGCCCGGCGCGAGTGCCGATGGGTCCGCTCCGAGGGCGGCATCGGGGGATTCGATGCCGATGCGGGACAGGTCCCGGATGGCGTTTTCGACGTCGTCCTCTGACCCCACCAGCGTCAGTTTCTGGTTCCACGGCAGGACCCAGCCCAGGTACGCGGTGAAACTGGAGCCGCGGCCATACTCGAAACTCACCGATCCCTGCAGGTGGCTGCTGGCGAAGGCCACCCGGTGGCGCAGGTCCACCACCCATTCGCCGTCCGCGAGCCGGCGCGAGAGCTCGTCCGGATCCACGGATTCCGGCACGGTGAGGTCCGCCGGCCCGGGACCCTGCCGATTCGCCGCGGCCATGTGCGCGTAGTAGGACGGGTAGGCGGTCAGGTTGTTGATGAGCTCCCGCACAAAGTGGTCCTCATCGGTGTCCGTGAACGCGTGGTTGGTTTCCTGCTGTTCGGCAATGGTGGAGGCATGGACGCTCGATGCCGGCCCGGATGAACAAAACGAGCCGAACCCGTGGGTGGGGTACAGGGCCGCGTCCGGCTTGGCCTGGGCGGCCAGACGGCGGACGGCGGAGTACTGGGCATGGGTCAGCTGTTCGGTGTCCTCGCCGCTGACCAAATCAGTGCGCCCCACAGACCCGTAGAGCAGGCTGCCGCCAGAGAACACCGCCTGTTCATCGCCGTCGCTGACCAGGTAGCTGAGGTGATGGTGGGTGTGGCCAGGCGTGGCCACGGCCTTCACAGTGAGCCGGCCCACCTGGACCGTGCCGCCGTCGGCTATTGGCCGGCGCTCAAACCCGACGTCGTCCGCCGCGCTGACGAGATACTCGGCACCGTGCGCACGGGCCAGGATGAGCCCACCGGTGAGGTAGTCGTTGTGCAGGTGGGTTTCGGCAACGTGGGTGATCCGGACGCCGGCTTCCGCCGCCGCGGCCTCCACCCGGTCCGTGTCCCGCTGCGGATCGATGACCAGCGCCACCTCGCCGTCGTGTACCAGGTAGCTGCGGTCCCCAAGCGGCCGCGTTTCGATGACAACGACGTCCATAGGTTCATTGTCCTCGCGTGTCCTGATCTTGGCACGGGTCAGCTGTCCCTGGCCGCCGGCCCGCCAGAGCTCCTAAGGCGCCTTCGGCCTGCCGGATTGCGATTTCCAGGCGTTGCCCGGTCTCCGGCAGCGAGAAGAGGTACCCCTGCAGCGAATCGCACTCCAGTGCGGTCAGGTAGTCTGCCTGCGCGGCCGATTCGACACCTTCGGCGGTGACGGTCAGGCCCAGGCTGTGGGCCATGTTGATCATGGAGCGCAGGATGGGCAGGCGTTCCCGTCCCGTCTGCACCATGGACACAAACGTGCGGTCGATTTTGACTGTGTCCACCGGCAGGTCCTGCAGCCGACCCAGCGATGAGTAGCCGGTGCCGAAGTCATCCAGCGCCACTCGGACGCCGGCTTCACGCAGGCTGCTGAGCTGCCTGATCAGCCCGCAGCCCGGGTCGAAAAAGACACTCTCGGTGACTTCCAGGACCAGCTGGTAGGCGCCCACGCCGCAGGCAGCGGCCAGGCGGAGGACGTCGTCGGCAAACTGCGGTTCCTGCAGCTGCACGCCGGACACGTTGACCGCGAGCGACCGCGACGGGTCCTCGCGCAGCCACGGCGCCAACTGCACCAGGCTGAGCCCCATCACCTCGTTGCCGATTTCGCTGATCATGCCGCTGCGCTCCGCCATCGGGATGAAGACCGACGGCGGGATGCGCTCGCCGGAGTGGTCCCACCGTGCCAGCGCCTCGAACTGGACCACCTGCCCGATCCGCGCGGACACAATCGGCTGGAAGGCCACCGTGATTTCGCCGCGCGTGACGGCCAGTTGCAGTCCCGCTTCCATCTCCGTGCGCTGCACCAGGGCAGTCATCATGTCCGGATGGAAGCGCAGGAAGCGGTTCTTGCCGGCAGCCTTGGCCGCGTACATGGCGATGTCCGCCTCACGCAACAACTCGGAAGCGACGATCGCTTCCTTACCGGTGGAGGCGAGCCCCAGGCTCAGGCTCGGCCGCAGCACCGTGCTGTTGATGGTCACGGGAACACGCAGGCAGCGGACGATGCATTTGGCAATGGCAATGGCATCGGCGTCGGGGCAGGCCGTCAGCAGCACCACAAACTCGTCGCCCCCGAGCCGGGCCACCACATCGGCGGTGGGGACGCAGCCGCGCAGCCGGCGCGCCACTTCCACCAGCATGTCATCGCCGGCCTGGTGCCCCAGAATATCGTTGACTTCCTTGAAATCGTCCAGGTCAATGAGCAGGACATCCACGGTCTTCAGGCGTGGTTCGCGGAGGGCCGCAGTGAGGGCCTGGTTGAACACTGCCCGGTTGGCCAGCCCGGTCAGCGGATCCTGGAACGCAAGGGCTCTCAGCTGTTCCGCCTGGGCCGCCAGATCAGTCAGGGCCTGCTCGGCCTGCTCCTGAGCCCTCCTGCGCGGGGTGACATCCCGGAAGCTCCACACCCGGCCGGCGATCCGCTCGCCCACGCGTTGGGGCCGCGAATACCTTTCAAAAGTCCTGCCGTCCCTGAAGTCCAGCACGTCGTGGCTCTCGGCCCCGGGGCTGTCCACAACCTCGGCGATCCTGGCCATGAAGGCCTCCGGGTTCGCAACCTGGGAGACGATCAGCCGCATGATGGGCACATCGGTGTCACCGTCCAGGAGTTCCGGCGGGATGCCCCACATTTTCAGGAATTGGTCATTGAACCCGGCAACACTGCCGTCAGAGCTGATCACGAGGATGCCGTCGGCAGTGGACTCGAGGGTGGCCGTCAGCAGGGACATGGCCTCGCGGAGGTCGGCGTCAGTTCCCTTCCGGTGCTCCGTGCTCCGTACCGAAACCAGCAAAACCTGCGAGCCGCCGTCGTCCAGCAATGAGCCGGCCACCTCGGCGGCGAACTCCGTGCCGTCCCGGTGCAGTCCGTAGACCTCCCGCGGCGGCAGCGGTACGTCGGGCTGCGCCTGCAGGTGCTCCCGAAGTAGCCTGGTTTCGTTCCGGAATCCCTCCGACAGGAGCAGCCAGTGGTCGCTTCCGATCAGCTCGTCGCGCGTGTAGCCGAAGAGCCTGCTGGCCGCCGCGTTGGCCATTTTGATGGTGCCGTCGGCGCTGACCGCCAGAAGCGCATCCGGGCTTGCATCAAGAAGCGCCCCGAAATTCGGCGCGCCCAAATCCTTGTTCTGCCGCCTGGAACCCCCCATGCGCTACCACCCCCCACGCACATCCTAGAGTGCAGGTGGGGATCGCGGAACGAAAATGCGTGACTTTTGCGCGGCCCTTAGGAATGGAGGCCCCGGAATTGGCGTTGCTGCTGGTCCGCGGCGGTGGAACCGGGCTAAGAGTTACGCATTCCCGTCAGACCGGCCCCGGAAACCTGACCCGCAGCCCGCCCGGCCCCGGAAACCTGACTCGCAGCGGCGCCGGCGTTGGTGCCCAGCCCGCGGACCACCCAACCCTCCGCCTGCCAGGTAGCGGCGTCGAGCACGTTCCTGGCATCCAGGATCACCCGCCGCCGCACCAAAGCGCCCGCAACGGCGGGGCTCAGGCGCCGGTATTCGTCCCACTCGGTGAGCAGCAGCACCAGCTCCGCACCCTCCAAAGCCCGCGTTGGGGAGGCTTCGAACCGCAGTTGTGGATACCGCAGCCACGCGTGGTTAACGGCTTTCGGATCAGTCACCGTAACGTGCGCGCCGGCGGCCGCCAGCCGGGCGGCGACGTCCAGTGCGGGGGAGTCGCGGATGTCGTCGGTCTCGGGCTTGAAGGAGGCTCCGAGGATGGTGATCGCGCGTCCGGACAGCCCGCCGCCGCACAGTTCCGCGGCCAGGGCCACTGTCCGGGGCCGCTGGCGGACGTTGATGGCATCCACCACGCCCATCCAGTCGTTGACGGGGTCTACACCCAGCGCGGCGGCCTGGCTGCGGAGGCTGCGGATGTCCTTGGGCAGGCACCCGCCGCCGAAGCCCAGCCCGGCATGCATGTAGCGGTTGCCGATCCTCGGGTCCATGCCCATGGCCTCGCTGAGTTCGGCCACGTCCGCGCCGGACGCGTCGCACAGTTCGGAGATGGCGTTGATGAAGCTGACCTTGGTGGCCAGGAACGCGTTGGCGGCCGACTTGATCAGCTCCGCCGTGGGAAAGTTGCACACCAGGCGCGGAATGCCGGCGTTCAGCAGCGGCTCATAAACGGCATCCAGCGCAGCCGTCACCGCACGCGGCGCCCCGGTCTTGGGGTTGAAGGCTGCGGCGCGTCCGCCCGCCACGCCGTAGACCAGCCGGTCCGGCACCAGCGAGTCCTTCACCGCGGTGCCCTGACGCAGGAACTCCGGGTTCCAGCCCAGCTGTACGTCCGGCCGCCCCGCAAGGACGCCCTGGAGCATGTCGACAGTGCCCACGGGCACCGTTGATTTACCGACGACGACGGCGCCCCTCGCCAGGTGCGGGAGCAGCGCCTCGGTGGCGGCGACGAGGAAGGTGAGGTCGGCGCCGTCGGACGTCTTGGACTGCGGCGTCCCGACGCACAGGAAATGGACCTGGGCGCCGGCGGCAGCGGCGACGTCCGTGGAGAACTTGAGGCGGCCTGTGCTGCGTCCGTCGCGGAGCAGTTCGTCCAGGCCGGGTTCGAAGAAGGGGGCCTGGCCGCGGCCCAGCTGGTCCACCTTTGCGGCGTCCACATCGATGCCCACCACAGTGTGGCCCATGGACGCGAGCGTGGCGGCGTGCACCGCGCCGAGGTAGCCGCAGCCGATCACCGATATTTTCACAGGGACGCTCCGCTCTTGGTTTCGACGGGCTCAACCACCGGTTCACCGGTGATTACTGATCGGTAGTGACGCACCAGTTCGGCACTGAGCACAGGCCACGTCCGGTCCTGGACCGAGGCGTGCGCTGCCGTGGCGAACGCGCGGCGCTTGGCGTCGTCGCCCATCAGGTCCATCACCCGGGCCCGGAAACCAGCCAGATCGCCGGGCTTGTACAGCCAGCCCGTGCGGGAGTTTTCCACCAGGTCCAGGGGCCCGCCGCGGCCGGTCGCCACCACCGGAACCCCGGATGCCATGGCCTCCTGGATGGTCTGGCAGAACGTCTCGAACTCGCCGGGATGGACAAAAAGGTCGAAGGACGCCACCGCCTTCGCGAGCTCCTCCCCGCCGAGGAACCCCGTGAAAACGGCGTCCGGCAGGGCTTCCTGCAGGGCGGACAATTGGGGTCCGTCGCCCACTATCACCAGCCTGCTGTTCGGGACGTCGGCGAGCGCGGCCAGGTCCTCCACCTGTTTTTCGATGGCCAGCCGGCCGACGTAGCCGATGATCCGCTCACCGCCGGGGGCAACCGTTGCCCGCCACCCGTCGTCGCGCTTTTCCGGCGAAAACCGCGCGGTATCCACACCGCGCCGCCACATTCCCACCCGGGGAATCCCGCGGCCGCGCAACTGGTTCAGCGCGAAGGTGGACGGTACCAGGGTCCGGGTGGCCAGCAGGTGGATGTTCTCCACCCGATGCCACGCCCAGTTCTCCAGGAACGGCACACCATAGCGTGCGGCGTAGCTGGGAACCTCGGTCTGGTAGATGGCTATGGTGGGGATCCGTAACTGATGCGCGGCCTGCGCGGCCCGCCAGCCCAGAACAAACGGTGACGCCAGGTGGACAACGTCGGGTGCGTAGTCGGCAAGGATTC
This sequence comes from Pseudarthrobacter adonitolis, assembly GCF_055412845.1. Taxonomy (NCBI): domain Bacteria; kingdom Bacillati; phylum Actinomycetota; class Actinomycetes; order Micrococcales; family Micrococcaceae; genus Pseudarthrobacter; species Pseudarthrobacter adonitolis. The sequence continues at coordinate 81,028 of NZ_JBVAYW010000014.1, forward strand.
GCTTGACCCGGTACACACCGCCCATCGCCACTCGCACGTTGGTGTAGCCGGCCAGTGGAACAGCAGGAAGCCGGTGCACCGTCGCGCCGTGAACAACCTCGGCCGGTCCCGCGAACTCGGCGACTGCATGGGTGGACGGGGCAATGACCAGGACGTCGTGGCCCTGGTCCTCCAGGTGTTCAAGCACCCTCAGGATGGAGTGGGTTACCCCGTTCATCAGCGGCAGGAATGACTCGGCAACAATTGCGATCCTCACCCCTCCACGGTGGGCGCGGCGCCTGTCGGGGCGGGGTCACTCGGGTTGAGCAGAGGGAAAGGTTGGGTGAACAGGTGGGCCTTATTCCGGGCCCAGGATCTCGCGGGCCGCCTGCACCGCGTCGAGTTCTTCCGGGGAGACAACTTTTCCGCCAAGGAATCCGGCGTTGGCAAGGGCCCGCCGCAGCTCCACCTCGGTCCGCGGTGTGCTCACTCCGTAGTGGGCCATGGCATGGCAATTGGCGCAGAGCGGAACCAGGTCCGTGAGCGGATCCAGTTGGTAGCCGCCGCCGAGTTGGGCCACTGGCACCACATGGTGGACGTCGATGAAGTCTTTGCCGAGCTCCCCGTAGGCCAGCTCGAAGGAGAACCCACAGGCCGCGCAGCTGCTGCCGCGGTGCGCGATGCAGGCCCGCCGGGCCTCAGGGTCGCGTTCGTACCGGTTGACTGGCACCCGGGTGACCACCTCTTCCGGGTAGGTGCCGGGGACCGGTTGGGTGGGGTCTGGCCCCGACACCGGCCCGAAGGCGGTCCAAACGCTGCGGATGGCCGCCGCATCGGCGGTTCCGAGTTCCACTCCTGCGATGTCGGCGCTGTCCCACGCGACGTCGGGTATCGCCCCGATGAGGACCTGGGCGGGCACCTGGTCGCCCAGGGGCAGGAGCGCATCGAACGCCACGTGCACGGTGAATTCAGCCTTATTTGGGTTGGGCGCGGACTCCGGCTGTTCCGGTTGCCCGGGTTGATCCGACAGGACGACGCCATGGCCGATCACGCCGGGACCGTGAGCTCCCAACAGGACTAGCCACACGCTGGTGCCTGCGGCAACGCTCCGGCCCACGCTCCATGGCTCCAGGTGCAGCCCTGTCGCGGCGACCTGTTCAATAACAGCCGCGTAGTTCCAGCGGTTCCGGCCGGCCGGGTCCCAGCCCAGGATGATGTCGCTCATGGGGCCATTGTTGCAGGCTCAGTTTCGACAGTCTCAACCCTCGACCGGCCGGGCTGCGGCGACTACCGGGTGGTCCCGGCCCAGGTTCCGAGGCCGGAGGCGCACGCCGGCCTGGGCACGGGCGGCGAAGTCCGGGGCGCGAGCCAGGGAGGCGGTGCAGATGCCGGCGGTCAGGCCGTAGCGGGAGTCGTTGATGGCTGCGAGCCCGGCTTCCTAGTCGGCCACTTCCAGGACTGTCACAACCGGGCCGAAAATCTCCTCGGTCACGGCGGCGTCGTCGAACGGCAGGTCGGTGAGCACGGCGGTCGGGAAGAACAGCGCGCCGGCGGGGTCGCCGTCGTACGTTCCGTGCAGGAGGTTAGCACCGCGTTCGACGGCGGTGCGCACCGCTGCCTGGTCCTGCTCGAATTGCTGCCTGCTCACCACGGCGCCCACGCGGACAACGGCCGGGCCGTCACTGTCGAAGCCGTCGCCGACGGTCTATGCGGCGGCTTCCGCTGTCAGTGCCTCAAGGAGTTCCTGCGGACTCCGGGCGTGACGTGGACCCGGGACGTTGCCGTGCACGCCCTCCCACGTAGATGTGCCGGGCAGGGATGCCCTCGCCGCGCAGTGCCTCGATCTGCCGGTCGAGGTCCTGTTTCGGGGTCGGCGCGATGGGCCAGCTCGGCCACCAGCTCGGGGCTGAGGGTTCGCTTGCGCCCCTTCGAGGGTCGAGTGATGAAGGAGGGCCGCATCGAGGCCGCGGTATTAGCAATCGCCGCCGTCAAGGGCGCCGACGGCAGGCCATGGATCTGGGCTGCCACCCCGGACGGGATCGTTGCCTCCACAGATGGAGGAATGACGTTCCGGGCCGCGAACGCCGAATAGCCTCGTAATTGCGGATTTGTCCTGCCCTGTCGGGGGTACGGCTCGCGGGTCTAGGGTGAAGGGGACGGCCGGGAACGGCCTTGCCCGTCCCTCATTCAACGGCGCCACGGCCGCGGCCCGGTGGTCGGCTTCGTACACTCTGGCCCGGAAGGCTCTGCAAGGCGCCGGCCGAGTCTTTCCGGCCGTGCCCCGCATCGATCATTCTGACTTGAACCAAGGTTGTTTTATGGGCGGGTCAGGAAGGACTCGACTTTGCCGGGTTCGCGTTCAATGACGGGTTCCAGGATGGCGTCGATCTGGGCCAGAAGATCCGCTTCCAGCTTCACGCCGACGGCGGCTGCGTTGTCCACAAGTTGTTCGGGGCGTGAGGCTCCGACGATGGCGGCGGAGACGTTGCTGTTCTGAAGTACCCAGGCCAGCGCGAGGGCTGCCATTGACAGCCCCGCCTCCTCGGCGAGGGGTTTGAGCTGCTGGACCCGGGTGAGGACGTCATCGCCGAGGTAGCGGTGGTCGGTCTTGAGTCCGCCGTCGCCTGTCGTGAAGCGCGATGCCGAAGGGGCGGGCTGCCCGGCCACGTATTTGCCGGTGAGCACACCCTGGGCCATGGGAGACCAGCAGATCTGGCCAAGTCCCAGTTCCTCGCTGACCGGCACCACTTCTTCCTCAATGACGCGCCAGAGCATGTTGTACTGCGGCTGGTTGGAGATCAGCTGGATGCCCAGTTCGCGGGCCAGTTTCGCGCCGGCGCGAATTTCATCGACCGTCCATTCGGATACGCCGATGTAGAGGGCCTTGCCCGCACGGACGATGTCCGCAAAGGCCTGCATGGTCTCTTCCAGCGGGGTTTCGTAGTCGTAGCGGTGGGCTTGGTAGAGGTCCACGTAGTCCGTCTGCAGCCGGCGCAGCGAACCGTTGATGGATTCCATCACATGCTTGCGGGACAGCCCACGGTCGTTCTTGCCTTCGCCCGTGGGGAAGTAAACCTTGGTGAAAATCTCCAGGCTCTCGCGCCGTACGCCCTTAAGTGCTTCGCCGAGGGCTGTCTCGGCCTTGGTTCCGGCGTAGGCGTCGGCGGTGTCGAAGGTCGTGATTCCCAGATCGAGCGCCTGGCGGACGCAGGCGCTGGCGATATCCTGGCCAATCTGCTCGCCGTGGGTGACCCAGTTTCCATACGCGAGTTCACTGATATACATGCCGGATGAGCCAAGCTTGCGGTATTCCATGAGCTGCTTCTTTCGGTGTCGGTGTCTAGATGCTGGTGTTGCGGAGGGATGTTCTGGTGCGTAGCGGCCGCGGGGGTGCGGTGCTTTCCCGGATGACCAAGGTGGCCAGGACGGTGACGGCTGCTGGTGCAGAGCCGGTAGTTTTGAGGCTGGCGAGCAGAAGTCGTGCCGCTTCGCTACCCTGGCGGGCGACGGAATGGTCCATGGTCGTCAGCTCGAGAAGCTCGGAGAGCTCGTGGTTGTCGAAGCCGACCACGGACATGTCACCCGGAACGCTGATCCCGGCCTTGCGGAGAGTGCGGAGGGCGCCGAAGGCCATTTCGTCGGAAGCAACAAACACGGCCGTCAGGGTGATGTCGGCACAGAGCAGTTGAGCCATGGCTGCAGAGCCTCCGGCCATCGAGTTTTCCTCGAAAGCTTCGCTGTCAGGGCTCGAGCCCAGCCCGGCTTCGGCGAGGGCATCTCGGTAGCCGAGTAGCCGCTGGGCTGGCGGCACGCCGCCAAGGGTGCTTCCGGCAGGTTCCTTGATGCCGATGAAGCCGATCTGTTCGTGTCCCAGATTCAGCAGGTGGCGCACTGCTGATCTGCCGGCCTGCCTGTCCTGGACCCGGACGCCGGGTATGCCGTGTTGTTCGGATCCCAGCACAGCCACGGGCAACCCCTGTGCGGTCAGGATGGCCAGCTCTTCAGGGGTGGGTTGCAGGGCGAGGATGAGCACACCGTCGGCGCGGCCCGGCAACGTGGGCCCGTCAAAGAAACGCCCGCGCGTGGCCGCATCAGCCAACTCGTACAAGAGAACGTCGTACCCGGCCTCCCGCAGGACGCCGCCGGCGGCGGCCAGGATGTTGCCAAAGAACCATTTGGACAGACTGGGGGTCACGATCGCCACGGTGCCCGTTTTGCCGGTTGCCAGACGGGATCCGGCGAGGGAAGGCACATATCCAAGCTCTTGAGCGATCTTTCGCACGCGCTTGCGTGTTTCGGCAGATATGCCGGGAACATCGCGAAGGGCGCGGGAAACCGTTGAAACAGAAACACCCGCAAGTTCAGCGACGGTATCCACGGCAGACGTCATGTGCTAAGGGTAGATCCTGATCTGCCCATTTCGCAAGCGCTTGCGAAAGCTCGCGAATCCAGGCGCTCTTGCCCGGACGTAGCGGGAACGTGAGCCAGCCGGAGAGTCATCCCGGCTCAGCAGGAGTCTTTTGGGAAGGGGGTGCGGGGTGATCTCTAGCCCTTTCCCGCGTCCCGGAGATGACTTCCATCCCGGCACGGCAGCCCTAGCCAGGCGATGTGTATGACGTGGTTCTGGCCCGGGGCGAGACATATCCCTTAAGACACTCATCTCGGCCAGGGCAAGGGATCAGGCTGCGCAGCAGGAGAGTTTGGAGACGTCGGTGGTGAACGACTGCGCGGCTATTTTGATGCCTTCTGCCATGGTCAGGTAGGGGCTCCAGAGGTTCGCGACCTGCTCTACGGTCATGCCGGCCTCGAGGATGTAGACCCCGGCGGCGACAATGTCCCCGGCTTCCTTGCCGACCGCAGTGATGCCGAGGATCCGTCCGGTATCGGCGTCGGCGACGATCTTGATGAAGCCTCGGGTGTCGCGGTTCACCAGGGCGCGGGGGACATATTCCAGGGGCAGGACCCGGCAGGTGCACCGGATGCCTGCCTGATTGGCTTCCTTGTCGGTCATCCCCACAGCTGCCAGGGCGGGGCCGGTGAACGTGACCCTGGGCAGGTGCCGGTAGTCCACGTCACGGCCGGCATGGTTAAACGCGTTCTCTACCATCAGGGTTCCGTGGGCGGCGGCGACGTATACGAACTCACGGTGGCCGGTCACGTCACCGGCGGCCCAGATCCTGGGGTTGGTGCTGCGAAGAGTGGCCTGAACCAGAATCTCGCCGCAGTCTCCGGTCCGGACACCGACGGCGGCCAGATTCAGTGCTTCGGTGACCGGGCGCCGCCCAGTCGCGATAAGCACCCGGGCGGCCCGGAATTCCTCCTGCCCTCCGGATACGGCAGCGGTGGCGACCACGTCCCCGCTGGCCGGATCGGTGCGGACGGAGGACACGGCTGCCCGGCGGACGACCCGGATGCCCTCCTCAGCGAAAACGCCCATCAGGGCGTGGGCGGCTTCGGGTTCCTCGGCCGAGGCCAGCCTGGAGCGGACCAGCATGGTCACCTTCGTTCCCAGCCGGGCAAAAAGCTGTGCCTGTTCCAGCGCCACGTACCCGCCGCCGAGAATCAGCATGGATGCGGGCACCTCGTCCAGTTCCATGGCAGTGGTGGAGGTCAGGTACTCCACATCCGCCAGCCCCTGGACCGGCGGGATCCTGGGGGCTGAGCCGGTGGCTACCAGATAGTGTTCGGCACTCACCCGCGTGCCGGCACCATCGGGTCCGGTGATCTGCAGGACAGGTTCGGACGAGGTGCCGGCGAACACGGCCGTGCCCTGCCGGACTTCCCAGCCGTAGTCAGCGGCCAAGTCAACGTACTTTTCCGCCCGGATGGTCTCGACCAGGGACCGCTTGGCCTCGATCAGTTCGGCCATCTCCACCGGTGCGGCGGAGGTGCTGATGCCTGCGAAGCGTCCGGACGCGTCCATGGCCACGTGTCGGGCCTCCGCTGCGGCCAGCAGAGCCTTCGACGGAATGCAGCCCGTGTTCACACACGTCCCGCCCACGGCGCCGCGTTCGACCATCAACACCCGCTTGCCCAGGTTTGTAGCCCGTATCGCCGCGGCGAACGCCCCGCCTCCGGAGCCGATGATGGCCAGATCATAATCAAAAACCGATTCCCCGGTCATGAACCCTCCATTTGTCCTGACGCCGGCAGCCCGCGCGATGCCCGGCACTGCCCCGGATACTTTCATCCCCACCCTCAGCCGAGGTCAGGTGCCTGACTCTCATTCTCAACCTTCCCCTACACTGGAATGTCAAGGCAGGCAGGATCGCGGTTCCACTGACAGAGGTTCATATGCGTACAGGGCTGGCCCTGGCGCAGATACGGGAGATTCTGGCCATCCGCGAAGCCGGAGAGGCTCCGTGCACCCACGTCCATGACATGCTCGCCGGGCAACTGGCCGACCTTGATAACCAGATCACCGAGCTGATGGCGCTCCGTTCCGCCGTCGCCGGGCTTCACGCCACCGTCGCAGCCGGGACCCCCGCAGGCTGCGATCCCGGCCGCATCTGCAGCTACCTCTGAGAACCACCTCCACCGTATGTCCGCTGGCCCGGACCTGCAGTAGTCCGGCCAGACACTTGGCGTGGGTTCCCAGCCGCGGTATTGCGGGGTCGGGCATTCAAAAAACCTTGAATCTGAGCGTCCCGGCGGTCAAGTCCCGCATCCGTGACGGATTCAGCAACCTTCGTCAGTTACTGGGCCCTGCCGGCAGGGACGGGTAGGGGTCCAGTCGGACGGGAATCAC
>NZ_JBVAYW010000015.1:0-85556 GCF_055412845.1 Pseudarthrobacter adonitolis
AATGGACGGTGGACAGCAGGGAACGCATGGCGTCCACGGCAGCGCCGTCGGCCTTGTTTTTGTCGCCGAATCCTACCCAGTGGCCACCGGCAATGGCGGCCGCTTCGGTCACGCGAACGAGTTCCAGCGCCAGGTTCCGGTCGGGTTCGTCGTCCCCCACGGCCAGCGCCGGGGACAGAGTTGAATAGCGGGTTGATCTGGAAGCGTCAGACATAGCGACCTCATTCTTGAACGGTAGTGGGGATGCGTGGCGGTCAGCGTGCGGCGGATCTGTGTTCCGGTGGTGGCGGGGCCGTTGCCGGAAGCCTTGGCAACACTGGAGCGCCCGGCCATCGGGCCGGCTCGGGGCGCGCAGGTGGCGGCCCGCAGCCGCCACCTGCACGGGATAGGCTCCCGGCCGCCGCCGCTGTCTGGCGGGGGCGATGGGCCCTATTTCACATCCTCGTCTACCCAGTCCATGGACTTGGTGACGGCCTTTTTCCAGAGCCGGAGCTGGCGGAAACGCTCGGCGTCGTCCATTTTCGGTGTCCAGCGCTTGTCCTCGCCCCAGTTGGCGGTGAGCTCTCCAAGGTCTTTCCAGAAGCCGATGGCCAGGCCAGCTGCGTAGGCGGCGCCGAGCGCCGTGGTTTCAACGATCCTGGGCCGTACCACGGCGACTCCGAGGATGTCGGCTTGGAACTGCATGAGGGCCTCGTTGGCGACCATGCCGCCGTCGACCTTCAGCTCGGTTAGCGACACGCCGCTGTCCGCGTTGACGGCCGCCAGCACCTCGCGGGTCTGGAACGCGGTCGCTTCCAGTGCCGCCCGGGCAATGTGGGCCCTGGTGACAAAACGGGTCAGTCCGACCAAGGCGCCCCTGGCATCCGGACGCCAGTAGGGTGCGAAGAGGCCGGAGAACGCCGGTACGAAGTAGGCGCCGCCGTTGTCCGGCACTGACGCGGCCAGGGCCTCAACCTCTGGGGCGGAATCGATCAGGCCCAGATTGTCCCGCAGCCACTGGATCAGCGATCCGGTGACGGCAATGGAACCTTCCAGCGCGTAATGCGGCTTCGCATTGCCCAGCTTGTAGCCGAGCGTGGTCAACAGGCCGTTGCTCGAATGAACGATCTCCTCGCCCGTGTTGAAGATCAGGAAGCACCCGGTGCCATAGGTATTTTTGGCCTCGCCCTTGCCGAACGCGGCCTGGCCGAAGGTGGCAGCCTGCTGGTCCCCAAGGATTCCGGCCACAGGAACTCCGCGCAGCAGCTGCGAGTGGTGGACGGTGCCGTAGACCTCGGAAGAGGACCTGATTTCGGGCATCATGGACCTGGGTACATCAAACTCCTCAAGGATGCTGTTGTCCCATTGCAGTGTTTCCAGGTCCATGAACAGGGTCCGGGACGCGTTGGTGACGTCGGTGATGTGAATGCCGCCATCGGTGCTGCCGCCGGTCAGGTTCCAGGTCACCCAGGAGTCGGTGGTGCCGAAGAGCAGGTCCCCTGCTTCGGCCTTGGCCCGCGCACCCTGGACGTTGTCCAGGATCCATTTGATCTTGGTGCCGGAGAAGTACGTGGCCAGCGGCAGCCCGACCTGCTTCTTGAAACGGTCCACACCGCCGTACCTTGCCAGCTCGTCCACGATGTCCTGGGTGCGGGTATCCTGCCACACGATGGCGTTATACACCGGACGCCCCGTCGTCTTGTCCCAGACGACGGCGGTCTCGCGCTGGTTGGTGATGCCCACGGCGGCGATGTCGTGGCTGGTCAGGTTTGCCTTGGACAGGGCTGAGCCGATGACCTCGCGGATGTTGTCCCAGATTTCGACGGGGTCGTGTTCGACCCAGCCGGCCTGGGGAAAGATTTGTTCGTGTTCTTTCTGGCCGCTGGAGACGATATTGCCGTTGTGGTCAAAAACGATGGCACGGCTGCTGGTCGTGCCCTGATCGATTGCGATTACATACTGCTTCATCATGACTTCCTTGTCTTAGTGAATGACGGTGTTCGGGTGGCGCGACGGTTACGGTGCGGCGGTGAATACAATGGGCGCGGCGGCGGCAGCGATGCCGGCCAGTCCTCCGCCGGCCAGGGGACCGACGACGGGAATCCACGAGTAGGACCAGTCGCTCTTGCCCTTGCCCTTGATCGGGAGCAATGCGTGTGCGATGCGTGGTCCGAGGTCACGGGCCGGGTTGATGGCGTAGCCGGTGGGGCCGCCGAGGGAAACACCGATGCCGACCACCAGCAGGGCCACCGCCAGCGGTCCGAGTCCGGAGGGCGTGCCACCGAAGGTCAGGATGACGAAGACCAGGACGAAGGTGCCAATGATTTCGGTAACGAGATTCCAGCCGGTGGAGCGGATGGCCGGGCCGGTGGAGAACACCGCCAGTTTGCTGACTGCCAGGGGCTCCGCGTCGAAGTGCTGCTTGTGCGCCAGCCAGCAGACCACGGCGCCCAGGAAGGCGCCGGTCAGTTCGCCGCCGAAATAGGTGATGGTCGACAGGAAATCAACCGGGATGCCGGGGACGAATTCCTTCTTGCCGTTGAGGATCAGGCCCAACGTGACGGCCGGGTTGAGGTGGGCGCCTGATTTGGCTGCGATGAACACACCGGCGAAGACGGCGATGCCCCAGCCCCAGGTGACCATCAGAAACCCGCCGTTGTTTCCCTTCGTTCCTTTCAGGGCAACGTTGGCGACGACACCGCAGCCGAGCAGCGTCAGCATCGCTGTGCCGAATACTTCGGACAGGAAGATAATTCCAAGAGACATTATTGACTCCTCATATTGTTCTGTTTGTGGCCGGTCTCGGGTGATGACCGGCGGTCAGGGGCGGGTGCGCCAGGCCTCGTTCCGCCCACCCGGTCCCCTGTACTGGTCCGGATCGTACTGGTCCGAATCCGCGCCAAAGCAGCGGTCCGGCCTTTAATGCGTGGCCTTGCTGTGAGTCAGGAAATCTGGCTTTCTACCGGGACCCCGTGGAAACGCTGCAGCACGTCTTGTGCGTGCGTGATTTCCTGCGTGACCCTGGCCGTATCCCAGCCGAGCGGTCCCGCGAGGGCCTGGGCCAGCTCGGTGAGGAGTTCGGCGGTGACCAGGCCCCGGAAGGCCAGGGACGTGCGCCGGATGAGGACATCGATCAGGTGTCCGATCTGCTCGTGCCGGACCATGAACTCGATTTCGCGCAGGCTCAGCTCGCGGGTCGAGCTCAGGACGCGGTCCTCGCCGGCGGTGAGGTATGTGATGACGTCGGTTGCACGGGTGCCGTAGCGGGTCAGCAGTCCTTCGACACGGACGGAGTCCAAATCATCGGACACGTGCCCTGTGATCCAGGCCTGCACATCAGTCTCGGTGGGCGGGAAGTCCGCTCCGCCGCCGATGGGAAGCTTGGCGGTGGAGATGCTCCGTTTGTGACCAAGGATCGCCAGGACATCGTTGGTCACATGCTCGGACAGGGCCCGGAAGGTTGTCCATTTGCCCCCGACAAGACTCAGGACCGGAACGTTGGTGCCGGCGATTTCACGGTCGCGGCGTTCAATGCGGTAATCGCGGGAGACGAACCCGGGGTGCTCGGCTTCATCACGCGGGAGCGGGCGCACCCCGGCGAAGCTGTACACGATGCTCTCCCGGGTGATCGTGATATCAGGAAAGACGTGTTTGATCAGGTCGAAGAAGTATGTGATCTCCTCGTCGGTGCAGACGGCGTCCTCGTCCATGTCGGCGCGGATGTCCGTGGTGCCGACCAGGACACGGTCCCCCATGGGGTAAATCAGGACGATTCTGCCGTCCGTGTGTTCAAAGAAGATTTCGCTGCCCTGGCAGGCATCGGACAGTGCGGGGTGATCCAGCACGATATGGGATCCCTTGGTCCCTCCCATAAACAGGGAAGGCGAGCCCAGCGCCTCATTGGTCAGGTCGACCCAGGCCCCGGTCGTGTTCACAATCACGTCGGCCGCGAAGGAGAACGTCTCACCCGTGAGTTCGTCACGGAGCCGGACCCCTTCGTCGCCGATGCCGGTGACGCTGACGTAATTGGCGGCGCGGGCCGTGCCATTGCCGCAGCCGGCGGCCTTCTGTCCGTCCTGGAGGACATCCAGTGTGAGCCGTTCAGGGTTGTGCACGGACGCGTCAAAGTACGTGGCCGTATATTTCACGCCCGGATTGAGATGAGGAAGTTCCGCCAAGGCCTTGGCTCGCCCCTTGAACTCGTGCCGCGGGACGGAGCCGCCGGCCCGGGAGAACGAGTCATACAGGCTCAGCCCGATCTTGATCAGGAAGGCCCCCCGCTCCTTAGGTGCGCCGTGCTGTTTGTGCGTCAGGAACCTCAGCGGGGCGGCCAGCACGCCGGAAAAGGTGCTGAAGATTGGAATCGTGGTTTTCAGCGGCTTGACATAGTGCGGGGCAAGCCTGAGGAGCCGGTTGCGTTCGGTGACCGATTCCTTGACGAGGCGGAATTCGCCGTTTTCAAGGTAGCGGATCCCGCCGTGGATCATATGGGACGAGGCGCCGCTCGCACCCTGGCAGTAGTCCCCCCGTTCCACCAGGGCCACATCCACGCCTTGCAGCGCCAGGTCCCGGAAAGTGCCGACCCCGTTGATGCCCCCGCCGATGATCAGCACCTTCGCCCAGGGGCGTTCACGCAGACTCTCAACCGTCGTGCGGGAAGAGGCCGGACTGTGGTCACCGGTGGATTCATGCTTGCTCAAACGTTGCTCCCTTGCAGCTTTTTCTTCGCGCCCTGGGGCGTCTTCCCGTTCATTCTTGGAACAAGGCGGGAATATGTTCAAGCCTTCTGCACAAACGTGCACAACCGAGGATGCTGGCCGTTTCCCCTCCGCGGGGCCGCGGTGGGGTGTCGCGGCACGGCCGCTGGCCCCCGGAAACCGGGGGATTTTTCCGCGCGGCACGGATGTATTGCCTGCGGAGCTGAAGCCATCGCCCAGGCACCTGCCAACCTCCCCTCTTGACGGGCTGGACTAATCCGGATTGAGTTCCGGACGAACATGCACGTTGTCCCGGCGCCGGACACCCCGTATCACCGCATCGCCGTCGTCGCCCGGCACCTTCCGGACCTGGCATCGTGCGCCCCCGTTGTCACCACCGATCCGCCCCAAAAACGACACCGGTTCTTGCGGTGCGAATTTTCGCAGGACCCTTCAGCGACAGAGCCCGGTCACGCTGCGACCAACTGATGCCGGAGGATGTCGCGAAATCGTTCGTTCGCAAGACACTTCAGGGGGTGTGCGGGCAGCCACTGTGGATGTTAGCTCTTTCGTGGCGGTGTTCTGTGCTCGCTTGATGGCGCCCTTCCTGCGGGTTGGGAAAGCGCGATTAGTCGGTGAGTGCTCGTGATTGTCTGTAGAACGTTGCTCGGGACATCCCGAGATCCCGGGCCACCTGGGCAGCGGGTTCGCCGCCTTCGACCAGACGTCCGACGCTGCGAATCTGACTGTCGGTAATCCGCAGAGGTCTGCCGCCTAAGTCCTTGCCGGCCTCTCTGCGTTTTGCTGATGGAGTCTGTGACGCGTTCGCGTTTAATCTCATGTTCCATTTGCGCGAGAGTGGCCATGATCGTGAATAACATCGAGCCCATAGGTGTTGTCGTGTCCATGTCTCCTCCGCCAAGGCTCAAAACGCGAAGACCAGCGCCCCGGCCACGCAACTCGTCTCCGAAAACAAGCATGTTCTGGGTAGATCGCCCAAGCCGATCCAGCGTCGAAATCACAAGCGTGTCACCGTCAACGAGTGCCTCTAGCGCCCGATTGAACTGGGGCCGCGACGCTCTGCTCCGGACACTCCATGATCCACGTAGAGGTCGTCACGTCGTACGCCGGCCGCCAGGAGGTCCGCCTCCGGCCGGTCAGTGGACTGCTGCCGCGTCGAACCGCGTGCGTAGAGACATTAGTAAGTGCCCTTATGGATTTCGATCTAGACTTAATCATGGACACGATCCCGGCGGTTTTCCTCGTCATCGGAGCAGCGTTCGCCTGGCTGGGCGTGACGGTAGTCGTTATCCTCCGGTCCCGGCGCCGTAGGAGTGGATCGACGCGGGTACGTTCAGCAGCGCTTCCCACTGACCAGGTTCACCACCGTACCGGCATGCGCGGGCGCCGCTTCCGTCGGATCGCGGACCAGAACACTGAAACTCCGGCGAGACGACGCAGTCTGAAAATCAGGAAGGTCCGCCGGTAAAAGACTGGCAATAATCAGGTGGAAGGCAACGAAGCATTGAGGCGAGAGTGGTCGCCTCGCATCCCATCCTCCTTGCGGACAAGCCACTCGCTGAGGAAGACACCGTTGAGCCCCGGCTGGTCAAGATGTGCGTTGTGGCCGGCCCGGTCGAGAACCGCAAATCGTGGATTGGGCGTAGTGGCCGGAGCGCGCGATCTGGTCCTGAAGGGCCACCACGTCGTCTTGTCGTCCGGAGCTACGAAACACGCCTCCACCGCGGAGGATCTTCTTTGAGAACTTAGCGCGCCGCGCGGGAGCTACGCGCAGGCTGAAAGTAATCGGTCAGGAACCCGGCAAGGACACTGGCCAGGATCACCCCGGTGGCCGGCAGGAGCGTCACCGGGCCGACGAACTCGCGGATGTCGATTCTGACGAGAACCGTCAGGAGGACCACGAGGAGGACATAGGCGAGCGCTATTGCCAGGCCGACGGCCGTGATGATGCTCCCCGCGTCCGCCGCTTCTTCTTGGGAAACTGCTTTGCGTACTCTTCGCCTCTGCCAAATTCGGCTTCCGCGGCAGTCCCGGCGGTGGCCTCATGCGCCCGCACCTCATCAAGTACGTCGGCGATCTCAGGTTCCGACAACCCACGCAATCTGAGGTTGAAGGTCAGGTTGCGCTCGTAGCCCATGGTTGTCCTGTCGGTTTGGTCGGATTCGGTGACGGCCTGGCGGCGCCATCAGGCGACCGTCGGCACCCGGCCCAAGCGCCGCCGTCGTGATTTTGCGGTCTTTCACCGCGTCAGGACACGCGGCGGAATTCGCCTGGACGGAGCTGGACATGGATGGGCAGCACCAGCTGGATGTGGGTGTCGCCGATGGGCTTGTCGAGCAGCTCATTGATGGAGGTCTGCCCTTCCAACTCGCTGTGCTGGTTTTTGCCCATGTATCGAGCTTATGTGCGCCACGGCGGAGTGAATCCAAAGACACGGGGCATCCCCGCTGTGAGCATTCCCCTTCGGGACGAAAATCAGGGCTGGCCGGTCGGCATGAGCTTGTATGCATATCTGGCGTCCCGGCCACCGGCCGGGCTCATTCTCACGTCTGCTCCCTCAGTGGGCAGCAGCACCGGCGCCCTGAACACCTGCCCGTCGCACGGGACCTGCACGGGGGCGAGAACTTCAGTACCTGCCGCGGTGGACACCGACAGCTCGGCCCCCGTTGGTCCTTCGCAGACGAAGTGGAGTTCGTACTGGCCGGGTTCGGCCATCAGCGTCCCGGTGGTTGGTGTGTTCGCTCTGTTGGCACCACTCAACTCGCCGGGCAAATGCGGTCGCAGCTGCTTCGATGACCACTCTCCGAAATCCGCCATCTCTGAGGCGCGCGGGTCTGCGTTCGTCTCCACCTTGACGCCCGTTGCGGCCGGCCTACCCGTCGGCGGGACCGCGCTGATGGTGACGGGCCCGCCGGGGTGCCTCATGAACCGGTCCAGCGGGGCGTCGCACTCAAAGCGCGATGCCTCCGGTATGCCGTCAGCCTTCACAATGGTGAGCTTGGCCCCGTAAACCCCGGCACATGCACCCATGACCATATAGTCCCCCGGCGCCAGAACAAGGGAAAGCTTCCCGGCGGGCTCCGCTTCGGACGGCATGCCGGAATCCGATGCCGGTGCCCCGAGCAGACGCACCACTTCATCGGCGTTTTCCTCGAAGGACCGGGGCTGGGGTGTTGCTGCCAGCGAGGATGGTTGAGCCGGCCGCTCATCCAGGCCACTGTACTCACAGCCCGCAAGCGGAATGACGAGAGCGGCCACAACCAGCAGGACTCTTCCGCGCCGAGTCTGCATCCCCCAATGAGCTGACATGCCCCCGAGTCTATGGCCTCCGGTCTGCGGCAGTGCCAGTATGTGGATTCACCGAAGGTGCCCCACAGCGGGCAGTAGGGACGCCCGCATGGATGGCGACGCCGGCACCGTCACCATCGAGCATCCGACCCCTACCTAGGGGCCGGACCCGGGTGGCATGATGGGCGCATGAGCCGAGTCACGTGCGACCTGACCATCTCCCTTGACGGATTCCTCGCCGGCCCGAACCAAAGCCAGGCGGACCCCTTGGGCGAGGGCGGAGAGCTCCTGCACCGGTGGATGTTCGAAGAACCCGAGTCCAATGCGGCCGCGATCGAAGGCATCCTCGCCGCCGGCGCCTACATCATGGGACGGAACATGTTCGCGGGGCCCGGGGCGTGGGATGAGGACTGGCGGGGATGGTGGGGTGAGGAGCCGCCCTATCACGCACCCGTGTTCGTACTCACCCATCACCCACGCGATCCCCTGGAAATGCAGGGCGGCACCACGTTCAACTTCGTTTCAGATGGGATCGAATCGGCGCTGGCCCAGGCCCGGAAGGCCGCCGCCAGCAAGGACGTGGCCATCGCCGGCGGAGCGCAGACCGCCCAGCAATACTTGTCGGCGGGGCTGATCGACGAGCTCCGGCTCCACACCGCGCCCATGATCCTGGGCGCGGGCGAACGGCTGCTCGACGGCGTCACGAACCTCAAGCTTGAGCCGACGGAAGTGAGCGGCACCAGCCTCGTCACCCACGTCCGCTACCGGGTGATCCGCTGAAAAGCTGATGCTCAATCCGCATCAGATACACCCGTGAATACCGGTAGCTTGCGGAGTAGCTTTCGAACGAATAGCTCCCCGAAATCGACGGATTCGGCGCTCCTCGTCGTAATCCGAGTTCTGGCTCGATGCGGGTTGACTCTCTCGCGGAGCGGTCGCAGCCCCGCCATGGACCACGATTCCACGGCGAGAAAAGTAGGCCCGTAGGGTGTGCCGCCCCTCACCGGATACTTCACCGTACGGGTCTTACGGGACGGTGTTTTGGCCGGACTTAGGCAGAACGGGCCGCTTCGATAATTGAAGGTGCCCCTTATGATGGCTGCTATGCCTCATATCCTTCTGACGGGGATGTCCGGTGTAGGTAAATCGACATTGCTCGTTGAGCTTGCGCGCCGCGGGCATACAACAATCGATACGGATTACGACGGCTGGACCCTTCCTAGCGGTACCTGGGATGAGCCTCGAATGTCGGCAGCCCTCGCAGAGCAGGCGGCAATCGTGGTCTCAGCCACGGTGGAAAACCAAGGTGCCTTCTACGATCGGTTCGAGCACATTGTTCTTCTCAGCGCACCCGTAGACGTTCTGATCGAGCGCCTTTCAGCTCGCGACAACAACCCCTATGGCAAGTCCTCGGAAGACCAGGCAGAGGTTCGGCGCTATGTCGTCCACGTCGAACCCCTGCTTCGCATGGGGGCAACCCTCGAACTCGATGCCCGCCGATCAGTATCTGAACTGGCGCACGAAATTGAACGTTTGGCTCCGAACTCGACAAGACCCAGGGGACGCTTGGGGATCCTTCAACCCGCCAGGTATCGCTTAGGTGCCGCATGAGGCAGGTGGTCTATTGGGGCTGCGAACCAGTGGTGCATCCTGCATCCGTGGTCAGCGGTTTTCGACACCCCACGCTTAGTCCCCTGGTCAGGCGTTGGCCTTCCGCTTGACCCAGCCCCACACGCCCGTAGCGACAAACAGGACGAGGCCGATGATTGCCAGCCAAATAAGGCCCTTCACGGCAAAGCCAATGATCGAAAGAACAAGCCAGATGACCAGAAGCGCAATTATTAGTCCCATAGCGGCATCCTACGCCCGCCGGACCCGGCCATGCTTTCCCTCATCAAACGCAGTCCCCTCCAGAAGAACAGATGCGTCTATGACGCGGACTCGTTCAGGTGTGCATCCCGGACGTCCGATGGTGTTGCGCCCTGAATGACCCAGCGGTTGCCATCCGGGTCAGCAAAGTATGAGAACTGCACTCCGCCCATGTCCTGTATTTCGCTGACATCGGCGCCCCGGCGGGCGAGCTCGGCACGGACCGCCAAAATGTCGGGTACGACAAGCTGCAGCCCCTCGAGGCTGCCAGGCGTCATGCTCGTCATTCCCGTACCTATGACTATCGAGGCAGCAGAACCTGGCGGCGTCAGCTGCACGACTCGCATTCCAGGGATGTGCTCCACATCGTGGTCAAGGACAAAGCCCAGCTTCTCCGTATAGAACGACTTCGACCTGTCGACATCGGCCACCGGTACTTGCACAACTTCAAGGCGCATCTCCATGGCCTCACAGTACCCCCGCCGGACGTACTGTATGCAACGAACGCTCAATAGCGGCTTGCCTAGACGAACCTTGGGTGAAGCTTCTGACCCAACGTCAGTTCCGACCACAACCACGGGCTGAGACAGGCTCGATCAGGACGATAGGCTCAAACCACGCCGCGGCTCCTCGACGGGACAATCAAACCAGGCTCGGCTGGCTCGACAGGATGTAATCCACGGCGGCCGGGCCGGTCATGCCCAGCCCCGGCCTGAAGTAGCGGCCTGCGTCGAGCTGGCGCCGATCATGCCCTCTCTGCGCCATCGCGGCCCAGAACACACGCGGCGTACCAGGATTGAGCCGGTTTAGGAAGCACCAGCTGACGTAGACACCGTACATTTCGTCCTCGGTGAGCCCGGAAGCCTCCTCTGGCTCGACGGTGATGCAGTCAGCAAGGAAACGTGTGTACTTCGAGTCGGTCATCGGAAACCCTTCGCCTGCCGGAATCATTCATGACAGCGCCTCTCCCAGGCGGGAGACATCGCTTCTGACGGGAATTCGTAGCCACTGATGCACGCGGATTGGTCATATTCCAGCAGGTAGGGGGAACAATCCGGGACTGGGGTCGGACCGCGGATGTCCGCGCGGTGCTGGACCGGCACGAGGCGGCAGGCACGATGGACTCCGACGAATTCCAGGAAGCCGCGATGGAGTTCTATCGTCGGCACGTCTGCCGGCTGGATCCGTGGCCGGATCTTGTGGTGCGGACTTTTAGCCAGCTAAACCAGGCGATCTACGAGCGATGCAGGGGCCGAGCGAGTTTCAGATCACGGGCATCCACAAGGACTATGACATTACCGGTCGCCTGGGTGAACTAACGGTTCCCACACTGTTCCTGTGCGGCCGCTACGACGAGATGCGGCCGGAGGACACGGCCTGGTACCACAGCCTGGTGCCGGGATCGGAGCTGGTCATCTTCGAGGAGAGCAGCCATGTGCCCCATCTCGAGGAACCTGAGCTCTACCTGCAGGTGCTGCGCGATTTCCTGCACCGGGCGGAACAGACACCCGCGGAAACGCCCTCCCAGGTTCAACGGAGCTGACGCTACATCACCATCCCGTCCATCGCCGGCGGCGTGAGGGCCACGCTCAGCGCGATCACGGCCAGTGACGGTAAAGAGTCCCAGCGGACCCGGGATGCCGTCGAAGTCCATGCCAAAAGGTCAGAGTGTGCCGGCGCCCTTCCGATCCGGAACTCCGGCGCAAAGCCGAACATCGCGTTCTTCACCGTGGTCACGCCGCTGTCGGGTCCCGGCAGCGGTTCGAACGTCAGCGTCACACGCCCCGCCACTGAGCCGACGGAGTGTCGCCGTCGGAGCCCAGCAATACTTGTCGGCGGGGCTGATCGACGAGCTCCGGCTCCACACCGCGCCCATGATCCTGGGCGCGGGCGAACGGCTGCTCGACGGCGTCACGAACCTCAAGCTTGAGCCGACGGAAGTGAGCGGCACCAGCCTCGTCACCCACGTCCGCTACCGGGTGATCCGCTAACGCTCGGGGCCACCAGGAAACGGCGGACCCGTCGATTACACTCGTGTGATGCCTGTTCTTATCGCTCCGGACGTCAGCTATCACGCCTCCTGGCTGGAAGGATCCGCGGAATTTGACGGCGCCCACCGGGACGGCGGGGGCCCGGAGGACTGGTCGTTGGAAGAACTCAAAGATGCCCAGACGTTCCGCCACGTTGTCGATGCCCTCGTCAACGATGCCCTGCCGGAGAGCCCGCGCAAGCCGGGGCACGTGCCCTGCACGTACTTATGGATAGTGGAGGGTGACACGTTCCTTGGCTCGCTGGCCATCAGGCACGAGCTGAACGATTTCCTCCTCCAGGAGGGCGGGCACATCGGCTACAGCGTGAGGCCTTCTGCCAGGCGTCGCGGCCACGCCGCTGCCGCTTTGGCCGACGCCCTGCCGATGGCCCGGAAACTGGGAATCGCCCGGGTTCTTCTCACCTGCGACGAGCATAACGCGGGCTCCCGGGCGACCATCGAGAAGAACGGCGGCGTCTGCGAGGATACGCGCAACGGCAAGCGACGCTACTGGATCAATACCGTCTGAAAGATTGAACGCAGCCTGCACACGTGCGGGATTACGAGGGAGAGTCCGAGTGCGGGCCACGCCCGGAGGAGATCCGCACCATGCGGATCTCGCGCACACCGTCCTCCACACTCACGGTCCCGTCCGCCACGAACCCGTGCTTGCGTTAGAACGCCTGCGCCCGGAGATTCGGATCGACCACCCAGAGCGCTGCCGAATCGTCAGGTCCGACGACGGCATCCAGGAGGCGGCTCCGGCACCGGTCCCATGCTCAGCCGCGACTACGTACAACACGTACAGCTGCGTGCCCCACAGCGACTCGGAGCTCTGCGAGGGCCCCGCCATCTGCGGCCTGCGCAGCGACGACGAACCGCCGCCGCCATGGCGGCGGGTGCAGCGACAGTGGAGGCCCGTCACGGCTGTGCGTTGAGCTGTTGGATGAACTCGTCCGCTTGGGCCTGGTTCCGGGCCATTTTGGCCCGCCGTTGGACGGCCTCCTCCAAGAAATCCGAGAGCCTCGCCCGGCCTTCCTTTGGAACCTCATGGCCCTGACCTGCGGAGAGGATGCCGAGGATTTCGGCCATTTCCTCCAGCGAGAACCCCAAAGGCTTCATCGGGTTGATCACCATGAGACGGTCGAAGTCATCCTACGAATAAACACGGAAGCCACCATCGGTGCGGGCCATGCCCGGCAACAGCCTGACTTCGTCGTAGACCCATGGCGCGACCCAGCTACACAGCGCGCTCTATCTGACCGAGGCGTTCAAGAAACGTCCGCGCGAGGGCCAAGGCCAGCGCCCGTCAGTGCCCGTCAGGTCGACTTCACGGCACGCTGGGTGTCAGGGACGGATGTTGTTGGATGCTTCCACATGCTGTACGCCACGGGCAGCATGGCCACGAGAGCGGCGACACCGTGGACGTAGAACTGGACGGCGGACAGCGGGACAACGCGCGACAGGGCCATGACGAGCAGCGCCACGACGACGACCCAGGTAAGCCAAGGGCTCAGCAGTCCGCTACGCCAGACACTGATGGCAAAGCCGACCATCCCGACAGCAAATATGACCGCCGCGGCGATCAGCAGCGGGATGAACCATGGGAGCAGGGCATCTTGAGCCGCCCCGACGTCTCCGCCCGCTTCACTCGCGGCGAGCGGTGCGAATTCCATTGCTGGCAGCATCGCGTACAGCGTGCTGCCGATGATGACGAAGGGCAGCGCGGCGGCGCTCCAGCGGTCTTCGCCTAGACCATGCAGGTGACTCCTGACCGCGAGGAATGCCACGGCCAGGCCTGCTGAGGCGACTCCCGACGCCAAGTGCACAACCCCCCAGCGCGTCGGGTCGGCGGTGACCTCCGCGACCAACGCATCGATGTTCGGCGGTAGGCCGGGCAGGTACGGGTGGTAACTGAGAGCGGCGAGCAGGATCACTGGCGCGATCGCCACGACGCCTGCGCGAAGCGAATGCTGGGTCTGGATAGACATGAGGAGCCTCCTGCAGCAGGTGCCACGCCGGGCTCCCTCCCACCGGAGTCGCGGTTCTGGAAACTCAGTATATGCCCGTGAGTCATGGGGCGATGTGGGCGCCACTCGCCGGTTCCTGGAGGGTGCACCACATCGCCGGTTCCTGGAGGGTGCACCACATCGCCGGTTCCGGATTCCGACGGCCGTCCGGTGATGGCTGGCCTCACCCGAGCGGCCAATGTAGTAAGTGGCCTTATGATTTTAGGTATACATTGCCGCAGCGCACCGGAAGGAACGGGTATGTTGGCGGAATCGCCGAGCTCCATCAGAATTGACGTGGTTGGCGGACGTTACCGGCTGGGTGAGGTGATCGGCCGCGGCGGCATGTCGTCCGTCTACCGTGCAAGGGATGAGAATCTGGGTCGGGACGTGGCTTTGAAGCTCTTCGCACCCCAGGCCCCCGATGCAGACGAGTTGAAACGCCAGGCAGCTGAAGTCACGCTGCTGGCGACGCTGAACCATCCCAGCCTCGTGACATTGTTCGATGTCGGTATCGACGCACGTATCCCGGATGAGCCCCGGCCGTTCCTGACGATGGAACTGGTCGAGGGACGGGATCTGCGCAGCCGGATCAGGCACAGTGAAGTCCCCTTGGCCGAGCTCGCCGTCATAGGAGCCGGCATCGCTGACGCACTGGCCTACGTCCACGGACTCGGCATCCTCCACCGCGATATCAAGCCGGGCAACATCCTCTTGGTGCAGACCCGACCCGGGGAGCCACTGCGGGCCAAGGTCGCAGACTTCGGCATAGCACGAATCGCCGACGCAACACGCCTTACCGTTACGGGAGCAATGGTGGGCACCGCGGCGTACCTCAGCCCCGAACAGGCCATGGGCTCCCCGCTCGCCCCTGCCACAGACATCTATTCGCTGGGCCTGGTCCTGCTCGAATGCATCAAGCAGACAATGGAGTACCCCGGCAGCGCGGTTGAATCTGCCGTGGCCAGGCTGCACCGCGCGCCCAAAATTCCAGCGGATCTCCCTGCCGAGTGGGCCGACCTGATCCGCTCGATGACGGCAATCGAGCCGCTGGAACGCCCGACAGCTGCGGACATCGAGACGGCGCTGCGGCAGGCCCTTGTCTCGCCGACATCCACTCCCGGCGAACTTACACCGGAAACCACGCGTGTGCTGCCGGCCATGCCGTTCAGGACACCGTCGGTCACAGCAGAATCGCCCTCCCCTAATCTGCAGGCCAGGCCAACCAACGAAGGCCCCAACGGCGGGTATTCCGCCAACGCCGGCCAGTCAAGGCTGGCGCCCGGAGAAGATCAGCCCAGCCGCCCCCCGGGAACGCGCCGACGGAGGTCATCCCGTGCGGGACAGAAGGTGCGGCTCCCGGTGGTAGCCACCCTGATCCTTCTTGCGCTGGCAGGCGGGGCCGCGGCACTCACAGCGGGCCAGGCCCCAGAGTCCACATCCGGCGTCGTGCCTTATCCTGCGGTCACCGGCACGCTCGGTGACCACCTCGTGGAACTTCAGAGGAGTGTGGAACCATGACCCCGTTTCAGTCCAAGAACCAACGCACCGGAGCACGGGGAGCCGGCCTTGCCGCCGCCCTGGCGCTGGCCGCCTCGCTCGCTGGTTGCGGCCTGGCCGATACCGGCATGCAGCGCGACACCGCCCACGAGCTCCAGGAACTCGTGCTCGGCGTGAGCCAGGCAGCGGCCGCCAACGATCACACGGCCGCGCTCAGGACCTTGGACAGCCTGGAAGCGGACGTGGCGACTGCAGCCGGCAACGGCCAGGTTTCCGAGGAACGGCGCCGGAGCATCATGACCAGCATCACCGCCGTCAGGACCGACCTCAATGCCGCCGTAGAAGCCGCCGCAGCGGCAGCGAAAGCAGCTGAAGAAGCAGTGGCTGCCGCGGCAGAAGCGGAGAAGACCAAGGCCGACGCGGAAGCCGCCGCGCAGGCCGCCCAGGAAGACACTGCGCCCGTCGTGCCGGCACCTGTACCGGCACCAGCCCCTGCACCGGAACAGGGAAAAGGCACCGAGGGCAGAGGCAAAAACAAGAACGGCTGACCCGGGAAGGGCACCCGGCGTAGCCTGAATCTATGGACTCCGAAGTCCGGTATCTTAGGCTCCGCACGGGCATCACGGTGCCGTGCCTCGTCCACGGCGACGCAGACGCGAAACCAGTGCTGCTGCTGCACGCGTGGGGCGAATCCCGCAACAGCTTTGACCGCGTGATACCCCTACTGACCGGCTTCAGGGTCTACGCGCCTGACCTCCGCGGTCAGGGCGAGGCAGACAAACCGGAGGGCGGGTATTCCCTCGCGGACCAGGCTGAGGACGGCGCAGCGATCCTGGACGCCCTCAACGTGCCGAGGGCGTTCGTCGTAGGCTCCTCGAGTGGTGGCTACGTCGCCCAGCAGCTCGCCATTGCCCATCCACAAAAGGTCGCGGGGCTGGTACTGGTGGGTGCTCCCCTCAGCCTCCACGGACGGGTCCCCTTCGCAGACGAGGTGGACGCCCTGACCGACCCCCTCGACGAGGACTGGGTACAGAATTCCCTGACCTGGTTTCCCCTGCTGCACGAGGTCCCGGCCCGGTACATCGAGGACCGCGTGCGTGACGGTCTCAGGATGCCCGCCCGTGCCTGGAAAGGCATCCTGAATGGCCTATGCGAGGCCATACCGCCCACGGAATCAAGCACCATCCACGCCCCCACGCTGATCCTGTGGGGCGGCCAGGATGGTCTGCTGCCACACCGCGACCAGGAATCCTTGGCCGCCAGGATCCCCGGCTCAGTTCTGAAGGTCTACCCCGATGTGGCGCACCTGGTGCTGTGGGAGTGCCCGGACCAGGTGGCAGAAGATGCGACGGCGTTCCTCGGTTTCCTCGACTGAGGCTCGGCGTTGGTCAAGCCCGGTCCAGCGACGGCGTCATTTAGCCCGAACCTGGCGGACCAGCGCGGACCGGACAGGCAGAAATCGCGGTTGCGCATTGGATCCTTAGGTGGCTGAAGATGAAGGTCCGGCACCACGAAACTTGTGCGATTCCCCTGGATTGCAAAATCAGTAAGGAATTCGTAGGCGCAATTCGTTGGAGAAAAAGTCCAAGACACGGCTGACCTCCGGAATTCCCCTGCGTCGGCTACCTCCTGAGTGCCCCGCCCAGCACCACGTTCACCGGCTCCTGCCCGGCCTGCAGCAACCCGATCTGCTTCCGGATCAGCCGCGCCATCCGCGGCAGCATGGCCGTGCTCGCCCCGCCCACGTGCGGGGTGATCAGGACGCCGGGCACGGTCCACAGGGGGTGGTCGCGCGGCAGCGGTTCCGGGTCCGTGACATCCAGGGCGGCCCGGAGCCTGCCGGACGACGTCTCGCGCAGCAGAGCCTCGGTGTCAGCCACCGGCCCACGCGCCACGTTCACCAGCAGTGCCCCGTCCGGCATCGCCGCCAGGAACCGGTCGTCAACCAGGTGCCGGGTCTGCTCGCTCAGGGGAACGCTGACCACCGCAATGTCGTGCAAGGGCAGCTGCTCGTACAGGGAGTCAATCCCGTAAATCCTGCCGCTCTCATCCTCGCGGCCGCGGCTGCCCAGCCGCGTCACCTCGGTCTCGAACGGCAGCAGCCTGGCCTCAATCGCCGTCCCCACTCCCCCGTAACCCACCAGGAGCACGCGCCGGTCGGCAAGGCTGGGGCGCTGGGAGTTGTCCCAGGTTCCCGTCGCGGCATTGCGCACAAAGTCAGGGATCCCCCGCTGGCTGGCGATGATCATGCCTAACGCAAGTTCCGCCGTCGACGTCTCATGCACGCCGGCGGCGTTCGCAAAACGGCACCCCGCGGGCAGGACTGCCGCAACGCCGTCGTACCCGATCGACTGGCTCTGCACCAGCCCCACGTCGACGGAGTCCAGCACCGTCAGCGCCCCCGCCCCGCCCATGTAGGGCGGAACCACAATGTCGAACTGCTCCGCCGGTGCCGGGCCGGTCAGGTCCCACAGGAAGAGTTCGACGTCGGCAGACGGCTCAAGTGCCGCCATCAGGTTCTGGCGGGGCAGACTGACCCGTAGTTTCGGCGATGCGGGCAAAGCGGACATGGGTGCTCCTTCTCTCGGCTCACCTGACAGTTAACCAGCCCTGCCGGTGACAGGAACGCATCACGTACTGGTGCCCGGGCTAGCGGTCGGTCTTGACCACCGTGAAACAGCACGGCCGTCGAATCAATTTCCAACCGGAGCCGGGCTGGCCAGGAGCATCCCGGGAAGGACATCGCAGAGCCATGCCATGATCTGGTCGTGGCTCCAACCGCGCTCCGCGGCGAGCAGGTTGTAGGTGCTGTCGCCATAAACGGTCATGAACGCGTCGGTCAGCTCGTCGAATGACCGGTCGTCCCGGAGCGGCCCCTTAGCCGCCAGTATCGCCAGGACCTGGCCGAACCCGTCCCTGCGGAGGGCCTCATGATACTGGTGGGTCCGGCGCACTTCGTCGTCGGTGAGGGCGGCAGCGCGGAGCACTTCGGCAATGGCTGCGGCGCGGGCAAAAACGCCGCCGGCGCCACGGATAAAGATCCGCAGAGCCTCCACCGCGCCGGGCTCACCCACCATTTCCGCCCACCACGGCTGGGCCTGCGGCGGGCGGGGATCCTCTTCACCGAGGACCGCGGCGTCAATGACGGCACTGATCAGTTCGGGCTTTGTATGGAACACGAAGTACACGGTCTGCGAGGCCACTCCCGCACGGGCAGCGATGCCCGCCATGGTGGCCCCATGGAACCCGCGGGCAATAAATTCCTGGTGCGCCGCCTGAATGATCTTGCGCCTTGTGGCGTCCGCCTTCTTCCTGCGGATGCTCTTGACGGGTCGTGTCTCCGGGTCCATATTTGGAGTATCTCACTAGAGCGTTACTTCAGTGAAATTCATAGACAAGGAATGTGTCATGAAAACGCAGACCCAGCACTCCTTCCCCACCATCCGGGCCGCTGGCATGCTCTGCTTTTGGGCTGGCGTTCTGGGTGCAGCCTCGGGTGTCCTTTTAGCCTTCGTTCAGCCCGCGGTACCTGAAAATCAATGGAGCTACCCCCTTAACGTCACGGCCTTCACCGCCATTCAGGTGTGGTTCGCCCTGCAGCATATGGGCCTCCTGCTCGGCCTGCTTGCCCTGGGGTGGACCGGAGCTCTGGGTCAAAGCACTCTTGCACGCATCGGACATCCCGTTGCCGTCGCCTGCATGCTCGGGTTCGCAGTGACGGAACTCGCGGCCATTGCGGCCGCCCACGACACCACAGACTCGCCACTCGTAGGTTTGCTTGGCGCAGCATATGGCGTCTTCAGCCTTCTGCTCGGTGCCGCCCTGGTGCTGGAGGGCATCTCCGTTCTGAAGGCCAAAGTCTGGCAGGGCTGGCGGCGCTGGATTCCGCTCACATTGGGCGTGTGGGTCTTTGTTCCCATGCTCCCGGCCCTGGCACTGTCCTTCGTTGGCGCCAGGTTCGCGATAGCCGGCTGGATGCTCCTCTTCGCGGCCCTGGGCTGGGCACTGATGAGGCATTCCGAGGGCACGGCCCGGAAAAATCCGGAGCCACGACAGGGCGGCCGGAGCCAACGCCCTTCCTTGCCCAACCCGGCGCCGTAATACGCCTCGTAAGGAAAGAACCGCATGCGTACATACCGCGCTCAAAGTGGAGGGCTCACAGCAGTTGGCACAATCTGCGGGATTGCCTGGGCCGCGGGTTTCCGGGCTTACATGGTGGAGCTCGCGGGGCCGGCATCCACCTTCGGCTGGTGGGGGACGTTCGGCGCGATCCTCCTGCCGGGCGCCATTGCGGGCGGCCTGCTGGGCTGGGCGGAAGCACTCCGGCGCACCGGCGGCCGGCGCGGATGGCGCTGGCTCGCCCTTGTCCCACTCGCGTTTGCCGTCGGCCCGATGCTGATGCCCGGCGCGGTTGCCGCCCTCCTGACCCAAGGTCTCGGCGGAGGGGCGATCGCCGTCGCCCTGATGGCGCTCGGCGGGGGGTACGCCCTCTCGCGTCGGGGTCCGCTCTGGGGCAGGCTGGTCTCCGGCCTCGCCAGCGGAGCACTCCTCGCAGCACTTGCGCTCACCGGCCCCGGAATCGCGGGCCCTGCGCTCGCCCTCACCGAACCGCGCGGCGCTTGGGTTGCCGTATTGGCGACGTCGTTCGTTGTTGTGCTGGCCCTCGCCTCGTCGATCCCGCACCGGCCCATCGTTACAGTCACGGACCAGGCCCCTTCAGGCCGGACCGTCCGTCCCGAATCCGGCGTGGCCCGGTAGTCCGCCCGATGCCGCGCTGCTACCCGTGCGTGACTGCAGCACCCACAAGCCCGAACAGCGTTCCGGCCGCGATGGCAATCAGGGCGCGCCTCCACGTTGGATAAAGCCAGCGGACTGCGAAAACGGCCACGGCAAGGATGAACCCGTTCACGACGCTCATAGTGACCGCCAACCATTCGGTTCCCGTGGGTAACCCCGAAACCTCCGCCGCTGCAACCGCTGATCCCGCACCAGGCAAGACCCGCCACCAGCCACGGGGGAAGGCTCAGCAAAACTGCCAGAGGTACCGTCCACCAGAGGTTCCGAACGTTCCGAGTGACCCCGCGCATTGTCACGCCCGGACCCTGAGGCAGAGTGCCAGGAATGCCGGCGGCTGGCACCGGCTTCCGGACGCTCAGGATGATCCGCCGGAAAAGCGCTGCGTTGACCACCGCAAGGAGGACGTATCCCAGGTAGAGGACCGCCGTCGGGCTCACCCCGCCCGACGATGGCGGACGCGAGAAATCAAGGAGGAAGCCAATGGCGAACTACGCCGCCGAAACGGGCAGCGTCAGAACCACCACGGACCGCATCAGCCACTCCCTGACCGTCGCATCCAGATCCAGGTCGAGGGAGCCGGTAAGGAGCGCAGCGGCAACAACGGCAACCGTCACCGACAGATAAACGACGACGGCGATCTTGGCCCAGTGCGGTAGGGACCTTTGACCCGGCCACGACCCTGTCCGCATGGTCACCACCCGGCCCGCGCCGACCGGACCATCCGGATTTCGGGCAGCTCTTCCCACTCGGGTGGCAGCAGCCCACGCTTGCCGTCAGGGCGAAAGCCGTGTTTAAGGTAGAAAGCCAGTGCCCGGGGATTGCTCTCCAGCACCCAGAGATATGCCGGACTCTCACCGATGGCTGCGCTCAGCAAAGCGGCCCCCAGCCCGCTGCCGTGCGTCCGCCGGAGCGTGTACAGCGAATACAGCTCCAGCGCCTCGGGGCCGTCCTCATCCCGTCCGGGACCCGCGTCGGAGAACCCCACCACTTCATGGTTGGCGTCCACGGCGATGATCCGCGGGTCGCTGCCGGCCAGGAATGGTCGGCGACGTTCCACACGTTCGGGAATGCCGGCCCGCCGGGTGCGGAAGAACTCCGCTGACAGCTGGTCCCGGTAGGTCTCCTCGTGGGCCAGGGTGTGCATGCGCACCACCGTCTCAGCGTCCTCGGGAGTGGCCTGCCGGATGAGAAAGTCCATGGTCAACAGCCTAGCCAGTTGCTACTTGACCCAGCGGTTTGAAAACGCGAGTTTGGCCAGGTCCCCCGGGAGGACGGTGGGCGAATCGTCAAAATCCTGCAGCGCTTCGTACAGGGTGACGAACTGCTGCGTCTGTGCCTCGGTGGTCTGGACCGAAACCGGGTCCCAGTCGCCCGGATTGGGTTTGGGGTCCGGCCCGGCCGGTTCGCCGGCAGCCTTGACGGACATAGCATGCGCTGCCCGGGTGACCGCCAGCATGCTCAGGTACGGCCCCTCGAGCGGCAGGAAGCCGCCCATCGCGAGCGCCCCGACTCGGTCGGTGTGCAAAACGGTCGACGCCGGCGGCATCGGCAATTGCCAGCAGATCCTTCGCGATGCTCTCCAGAATGAGGTTAGGTCCCAGGCCCAGGTAACCGCCCCATTGGCGCAGTGCCTCCGCCTCCGCCGTCGTGTGCGGCGCCAGGCTGACCGGCAGGAGGATGGCAGGCCCGTCTCCCTGAACGGTGCCGGGGATGGTGGAGCCGTCATGCAGAACTGCCTCAGCTGTGTCCATGGTTCCCCCTTCCTCCGCGGTATTCAGAGAGGGTATCCCCGTTCGTTGACACGCCACTACGGCGGACGTGTACTTAAAATGGCGCCTGCGAAGCAGAAGCCAAACCACAAAACGCACACCACGAAGCGGCCCACGCTTCCGTGAGGCCGCCCCTAACAAATGGAGGTCGAAATGGGACAGGCACGCGAGGTCATGGACCGCTTAACCACGGCCATGTCAACAAAAGACAAAGAGACGCTGGCGGCGTGCTACGCCGAGGACGCCGTCGCTTTCACCCCTGATGAAGGCGAGATCACCGGGCGGGAGGGAATCAGCAACTACCTCTACCACTTCTGGGAAGCACTGCCGGACGTCACGTATGAGTACGCCGATAAACATGAGGCCGGGGATGTGGCCATCGATGAGGGTTTCGTCACCGGAACCAACACCGGGCCGTTGAGCTTGCCTTCCGGGGAAAACCTTCAGCCCACCGGCAAGCACATCAGAGTCAGAAGCTGCGACATCGCCAAGGTGGAGGGTGGCCTGATTACATCTCACCACTTCTACTTTGATCAGATGGATTTTTTGGGACAGCTCGGACTGCTTCAAGAGTCATTATTGAAACACTGAACCACTGTAGTGCCAGGGACCAGCCCACCGGCTGGTCCCCGCTCAAGGGAACGCCTTGCCGGTTCCAGACCCTATGTCAGGATCTCCGCGCGGCGCAGCCGGATGATGCCGGCCGGCGACGGCGTCAATCCCCGCCGGGGAAAACGGGAAGACGGAGAGGTGCTTTGCTGCCCGGACGACGCCCAGAAGTGGCTTTCCCTCAAATTTCATGGCGGGCATCCCGTAGCTCATCCCCTCCACAGCTTCGGGCACCAACGTCCGGGCAATGTCGATCACATGTTGCAGGCAGCCGCGGTCCGGCTCAGACACGTCGGCCAAGGAATCGTCAACGGCGCCCATGGCGGCCATTCTGTTCCCGAAGCGTGAGGCGGGGTGATTGCTGCTAGGCCTCGGTCTTGGGATACTTCCAACAGGTCTCCCTTCATCAAGGATTGAAGCCATGGACTACGTCAAAGATCCCCGCGTTGACCACTACATCGAAGCCCTCCCGGCCTGGCAGCAGGTCATTTGCCAACAGGTCCGGGGGCTGGTTCACACCGCCGATCCCGACGTCGAAGAAACCATCAAACGCACCGTACAGCCCTACTTCGTCCTGCAGGGCAATATCTGCGCCTTTCTCTCGGCGAAGGATCACGTCAACGTTTTCCTGTACGACGGCGGCATCGTCCCGGATCCGCACAGCATCATTACGGCCGGGCACAACAACAAGACCGGCCGCACCGTTGCGTTCCACGAGGGTGAGCCGGTGAACGAGGAAGCCCTGGTGGCGATGTTCCGGGCGATCATCGCCAACAACCGCGCCGGCGGCTGGCGGAAGATCAAGGGCAGCCAGTAGCCACCAAGGGGCCGCACCTGCCTTCGCGGCAGGTGCGGCCCCTTGGTGCGCCAATAGTCCTGCGGCTTGCTACTTGCGCTGGGTGAGGCTGAGGATGTTGCCTTCGCTGTCCAGGAACCAGGCGCCCTTTCCCCAGTCATCATCAATCACGCCGTTCTCCGTCTTCAGGCCGGGCAGGTCGTAGTCTTCGAAGACGACGCCGCGGCCCCGCAGTTCCTCCATCTCCCGTTCGAGGTTGTCCGTTTCCCAGCCCATCTGGGTGTTCTTGGCCGTCCCGGCATTTTCTGTCTGGTAAATCAGGAAGCCCGTCCCGTTGCCGCCGCGGTACAGCAGGCTGTCGTCCTCCATGGAATCGGACGGTTCCAGCCCCAGCTTGTCCCGATAGAAATCCTTCGCCCTGTTGATGTCCTTCGCGGGAAGGACGGCCATGATCGATGAATCCTTGAGCATGATGATTTCCTTTGTGCCTTGTTTCGCGTTGGTGGCGATGCTCTCCCCCGGTGGCGGACCCGGAACCTCGTTGTCCGGTGCCGCGTGGCCGCCCCTTGCGCCAAGTGCCAGAGCGGCCACCTGGGACCCTCCTGCGCCGCGCCAGCCATCATCGGCGCGAGGGTCCCCGAAGCCTATGTGGCCATTATGGAACTGAAAGGGCGCCTGCGGATATAGGGGATTTCAACCGCTTCGGGCGGCCCTCCCGGAGGCCCCCACGGCTGCCGGGAACAAGTGTGGCGTCTGGTGCTCCTTTTGTTGGCGCACACTTAGCAGGTGCGTACTTTTGGTGTTGAAGAAGAATTCCTGATCGTTGATCCCTCCAACGGCAGTCCCCTGCCCCTGGCCGCAGATCTGGTGCGACTCCAGGACCCGGGCGAGACGGCGGACCCTTCGAGGCACCCGATGCTCGCCGTCGAGCTTCACCAGGAACAGATCGAAGTGATCACCCACCCTCACATCACCCTGAGCGGGCTCTCCGCCGAGATCCTGTCCGGCCGCGCTCTCGCGGACTCGCTTGCCCGAAAAGCGGGCGCCAGGATCGCCGCCCTCGCCACGTCCCCGCTGGCGGTGACACCCCATTCCACCAGCAACACCCGATATGACGCGCTGCTGGAAAAGTTTGCCCTCACGGCCCGTGAGCAACTGACCTGCGGATGCCATATCCATGTCTCTGTCGACTCCGATGAGGAAGGCGTCGCGGTCCTGGACCGCATCAGATCCTGGCTTCCGCCGCTGATGGCGTTGAGCTCAAATTCCCCGTTCTGGGACGGCGCTGACAGCGGCTACGCCAGTTTCCGCACCCAGGCCTGGAACCGGTGGTCCTCGGCCGGGCCGACGGAAATCTTCGGCTCGGCGCAGGCCTACCACCAGCGGGTGGCGGACCTCGCCGGCACCGGCGTAGTCAACAACCCTGATTTTGACGCCCGCCTGTCTGCCCGCCACCCCACCGTGGAGATCCGGGTGTCCGATGTTTGCCTCGATCCCCGCGACACCGTCCTGATCGCCGCCCTGGTGCGGGGCCTGGTGGAGACCGCTGCCCGGGAATGGAAATCTGGCCAGGCACCGGACCTGGTTTCGGCCATCATCCTGCGCCAGGGGTCTTGGCTGGCCAGCCGGTGGGGAATCCAGGGCGAGCTGCTCCACCCGCTGACCCACAAGCCGGAGTCCGCACGCAATGTCATCGCCGCGCTCCATAATCATGTCCGCGACGCCTTGGTCGAGGCGGGCGACGCAGCCTACGTCGAGGAATCCCTGCACCGGATCTTCAGCAACGGAACCGGCGCCAGGCTGCAGCGGCAGGCCTACGCGCGCCACGGCAGGCTGGCTGACGTGGTGAGCGACGCCGTCGTAATTACCCACCAGGAACCGGCCCTCTCCGACCCCTTAGGTGACGGTTTCTCAAGCCGGAGCCAGGGGACCCTGGCCAGGCGGTGACGTAGCCGCCGCGAGCCCTTGGTCTCGCGGCGGGTGGGCCGGGACCCCGCGGGATAATGGAAGTATGAGTACACACGACCCGGACCCCTGGGAGGAGTTCGACAGGCAAAAGCCCGCAGTCCCTGACCGGGTGGCAGGCTACCCCGGCGGCGAACCGGTGGGCTTTGGCTTCCGGACGGGTGTGCGCAGCGCCAAAGTGGCCCTCGGCTTCGCCGTGTACGCGCTGGCGCTCGGCACCACGCTGGTCCTCACCGGCGCGGTGGTCTTCATCGCCCAGGGGCAGTGGCTGCTGCTCGGGCTGATGGTGCTGATCGAGGCCGTCTTTGTCTATGCGTTCATCCGGCTGGCACGCCAGGCACGCAACCGCCGCGCCTCCGGCTAGGCGGGCTTCTGGACGGGCAGTATGGCTAGGACCGCGCGGCGCGGATGGCCCGGCCCGCAGCGGCGCCGGCAGCCAGGATCACCGGGACCAGGCACATCAGGGTGACCAAGGTGTTCGGACGGAACGCCGCGCGGCCCGACGCTCCGATACACACCCAGCGGCAGCACCATCCCGCCGCCACCCCCGCCGGAGGCACCGTCACCAGCTTCGCCGCCGCCCCCGAACCCGAAGGACACCAGGGCAACCGGGATGATTTCCTCCCCGCCCACCTGGACGGCCGGGCCATAGGCCTTGGTGACGCCGATGTTTTTGAAGGTGTCCACAAAGGACGAAAAGGTATCAGACATAACTTCACCGTAGGCGCGCGGCGCGGCGATCACCATGGGTGGGCGGCCGGCGTCGGGCCTCCCCCCCCAGCGAGCCGCGCATTGCCGCGGGGCCCTGCCTTTGTAATACTTCGGGGATGTCTGCTCCCTCAGCCGCGTTCGCCGAGAACGCCATCCACCAGCCCGTCCGCGCCCAGTTCGAGGCCTTCATTGATGACCACCGGAACATGCTCAATGCATGTCTGGAGGGTCTCACCGAGGAGCAGGCGCGCCGGTCGCTGGTGGCATCCCGCACCACGCTGCTGGGCCTGGTTAAGCACGCGATCATGGTGGAGAAGGTCTGGTTCGACGAAGCCATCACGTGCCGGTCGCGCCCAGAGATCGGCATCCCGGCCACGCCGGACGAGTCGTTCATCCTCACGGACCAGGACACCATCGCCAGCGTCCGGCAGGCTCACCGGGAGGCTTGCGAGGCATCACGCCACGCGACGTCGTTGTTAGATCTCGACGACGTGCTCCGCGGTAACCGCCGCGGCCCGCTCCCCCTGCGCTGGGTATACCTGCACGTGCTGCGCGAACTCGCCCAGCATTGCGGGCACGCAGACATCCTTCGGGAACAGATCCTCAACGGCTGACGCCGGGCAAGCGCCAGCGTCGGCCCGCCGGGTCAGGCTTTGTTGGCCATCGCGGCCGCCGAGAGCGCAGCGAGTGACTGCGTAAGATGACATGCGGCCATCATCGGCGGACTTGGCCGGTAATCACTCAGTCCCGCATGTGGCGTTCACCAAGTGTTCCGGAACCCGAAACTTGGCTTGCATACTGTCACAGGGTCGACGGCCGGAAGTACGGCCGCACCAGTGAAAGAGGCAACCATGACCACCGGACTCCATCAGTACAACCTCAGCCGGAGGGCCGCGCTGGCTGCTGCCGGAACGCTCGGCGCGCTGGGACTCACAGTGGCCGCAGCCGCCGGAAGCAGCGCGGCCCCGGGTCCGAAGGCACCCAAGCCCAGCCTCGCCTTCCGGACCGACGGCCGCTTCAAGGTGGTCCAGTTCAACGACACCCAGGACGACGAGCAGACGGACCGCCGCACTATCGAGCTGATGGATAAGACCCTGGACGCGGAGAAGCCGGACTTCGTGGTGATCAACGGTGACGTGATCAACGGCGGCTGCGATTCCGAGCTGGAGGTCAAGCAGGCGCTCAACCACGTGGTCCAGCCCATGGAACGCCGGCAGATCCCCTGGGCCATCACGTTCGGCAACCACGACGAGGATTCAGCAACCCGGACCGGCATGACCGAGGCCAAAATGCTGCAGTTCCTGCAGACCTACGAATTCAATATGAACAGCGACTCCACCCCGGGCCTCACCGGGACATCGAACTCGCTGCTCCTGGTGCAGTCCGCCAAGTCCAAGGCACCGGCGTTCGGACTCTGGCTTATCGACACCGGCCGGTATGCTCCGGATGCCATCAACGGACAGGATTTCGAGGGCTACCCCGACTGGGACTGGGTACGCATGGACCAGGTCACCTGGTACCGCAACCTCTCTATCGCCACCGAGCAAAAATACAGCAAGAAGGTCCCCTCCCTCATGTGGGGCCACATCGCGCTCCACGAGCACCGCAACATGTGGTTCGCCAGCCTCGACACGCGGACGGACGCCGATCACGCCCGTGCCGTCACGAAACACAACATCGTTGGCGAGCGGAACGAGGACGAGTGCCCGGGCCCCATCAATTCCGGCCTGTTCAACGCCTTCCTGGAGCGCGGGGATGTGCTGGGCTACTTTGTGGGCCACGACCACGTCAACACGTACGTGGGCAACTACTACGGGGTGCAGCTTGGTTATGCGCCCGGAACCGGGTTCGGCGCCTATGGGCTCTCCGGCGCCGAACGGAACCGCCTGCGCGGGGCCCGTGTCTTTGAGCTGGATGAGAACCACCCCGGAATCTACAAGGACACCCGGCTGGTCTTCGCCAAGGACCTGGGCATCGACCTCACGGCTAACGACCAGCCGATCGTTCCGCAGCCGCTGGATCCGCGGCAACTCTAGCGTGGACCATACACCTGGCAGAGGCGGTGCCCCCACATGAGGTGGAGGCACCGCCGCTTTGGTGAATCACCCGCCGCCGGCGCCCGCCACCAGGTCACCCGGCTCCAACGCACCAAACCCGGCAGGGGCTCAGTTGATGTATCCGTTCGGGTTGAGGACGTACTTGGTGGCCGCGCCGGCGTCGAACTCGGCATAGCCCTTGGGCGCGTCCTCAAGGCTGATCGCCTTGGCGTTGACGTTCTTGGCGATGCTCACCTTGTCGTGCAGGATGGCCATCATCAGCTGACGGTTGTACTTCATCACCGGACACTGCCCCGTAGTGAAGCTCAGCGACTTCGCCCAGCCCGTGCCCAGGCTCAGGCTCAGCGCACCCTTCTTGGCCGCCTCGTCCACACCGCCGGGATCACCTGTGACATAGAGCCCGGGAATGCCCAGGGCCCCGCCGGCCGCGGTGATCTCCATCAGTGAATTCAGAACGGTTGCCGGGGCCTCCTTGGCGTCATGGCCGTGGCCGCGGGCCTCGAAGCCCACCGCGTCAACGCCGCAGTCCACCTCCGGAACACCCAGGATCTGCTCGATCTGCTCCGCCGGTCCGCCCTTGCTCAGGTCAATGGTTTCGCACCCGAAACTGCGCGCCTGCTTCAGCCGTTCCTCGTTCAGATCCCCCACAATCACGACGGCGGCACCCAGCAAGTGAGCGCTGGTGGCCGCTGCGAGGCCAACAGGTCCGGCCCCCGCCACGTATACCGTGGAGCCCACGCCCACCCCGGCCGACACCGCGCCGTGGAAGCCTGTGGGGAAGATATCCGAGAGCATGGCAAGGTCCAGGATCTTCGCCATAGCCTGGTCCTTGTCCGGGAACTTCAGCAGGTTCCAGTCCGCGTACGGGACCAGCACGTAGTTGGCCTGGCCGCCCACCCAGCCACCCATGTCGACGTAGCCGTAGGCGCTGCCCGGACGGTCCGGATTAACGTTCAGGCAGATCCCGGTTTTGCGTTCCTTGCAGTTCCGGCACCGGCCGCAGGCGATGTTGAAGGGCACCGAACAGATGTCCCCCACTTTAATGAACTCGACGCCGGGACCCACCTCCACCACTTCGCCGGTGATCTCGTGCCCCAGCACCAGGTCGGACGGGGCGGTGGTGCGTCCGCGGACCATGTGCTGGTCAGAACCGCAGATGTTGGTGGCCACGGTCTTGATGATGGCCCCGTGGGGTACCGTGCGCCCCACGTTCGCCGGGTTGACGCCCGGCCCGTCTTTGAGTTCAAAGGTGGGGTATTCGATATCGATCAGTTCCACCTTGCCGGGTTCCTTGTAGGCAACGGCTTTGTTTCCTGACATCCTGCTTTCCTCTCCTCGGCACGGCGCGCCCTCGTGGGGTAGCCGTGAGTTGTGAAGTGTTGCAATGGATCCCCCAAGGTGCAGGGCCTGCCCGTTGCTTGAGCAGCTGGATGTTTCCTGAAGTTGGGAGGTCCGGCCAGTGTAGGCACGGCGGCTCCGAGGGGTCTAGGGTCAAGAGCCCTAAGGTTTCTCCTCCCGCCAGTGCCGGGTCAGGCCCGCGCCGTATCAGGCCCGGGCAGGATCAGGCCCGGGCGGCCAAGGCCGCGTCCAGGAACTCCAGGTGCGCCGGCGTGGTAGCCACCGTTGCTGCGGCATACTCCGGGTGCTTGCCGAGGTACTTCTTGATGAACGGGCATACCGGGACGATGGCACGCCCCTCGTCAGCCGTTTCATCGAGCGCCACCTTGGCGAGCTTGCCCGCGAGCCCCTGACCGCCGTATTCCTCGTTGATCACCGTGTGGTAGAAAATCCGCTGAGGTGAGCCGCCGGCGTCGTACTCCTTGTACACGGCTTTACCAATAACGTTCCCGCCGGTCAGCACTTCGAAGCGCTGCCGCTCCAGGTTGTGGCGGATGGTGACATCGTGCACGGGATCTCCTCGGTTCGGCTTCCGGTACAGCCTAACCCCGGCACCCCGCCCTATTTCGATCCCGTCTAACAGGCCAGATCGAGCGCTTTCACGGCTGCTTCGGCCATCTCGAGCGACCGCCAGTCATCGAAACCAACTGGATCCGGGACGGGTGCACGGGCCACCGCCATGGCCACCTGCCGGGACCCGTCCGCGCTGATCAACGCAAGCGCCGCGTATCCCCGCACCACCCCGACATGGCCGAAGTAGTCATTGTTGGAGCACGAGTCGTACTGCCTGACGAGTCCAAGGCCGAACGTTTCGTATTTTGGCTGATGCATCTCCTGCACGCTTTGGAGCGTCAGCAAGGTCCCTTTCTGCAGGGCCGCGAAATAGGTGTTGAGTTCGGGGACCGTGGAGATCATCCCCGTATCGGGGGAACCTGCGTGGAACGGAGCCAGCGTGTTGTCCGCCAGCTCGCCGGTTTCCGTCCGGGTGTAGCCGTGGAGCAACCTCTGTGGGCCAGGCTCGTCCCCCGTCATGAGTGTGTCCTGCAGGGCCAAAGGCTCCACGTTGTCGGTGTGAATGACAGCTCCTATGTCCTGGCCCCGCAACTTCTCCACAAGGAGGGCCAACGCCGAATAATTGGTGGCGGAGTAGCTATAAAGGCTGCCCGATCCGCCGGTCCAAGGCATGCCCGCTACAAACGACACACGTTCCTCATGCGTGAAGGGCCCGTTCCCTATGTGGATGGGCGAAACCCAATAGTGGGGCATCCCGGACCGGTGGCTGAGCAGGCTGCGTATGGTGATGGGTCCGGGCGGCTTGATGATGCTCTCGAAGTCCGGCAGATATTTCTGGATGGGGTCATCCAGCCGGACTTTTCCTTCCTCCACCAGCTTCATGACCGACACCGCCACCATGGTCATGGTGATGTCACCGATATGGGTCTGGTCGCTCAACTGCACGGGTTGCAGGGTCTCAAGGCTGCGGACGCCTTCGGCCGAGGACCATTCGCCCAGCCTTGATTTCAACTGGATGATGACCGCCGTCGCTCCTCCGGCGCGGATCTCCTCGCTGTACTTTTCCAGCACTGCCACGAAAGCCCGCTCCTTCGGGGCCGTCGCCGTCGCCGTGGATTGAACGGACGGGGTCCGCTGCTCAGGCGGCTCGGGGGCACTGGTGCAGCCTGCGAGCGAGCCCACCAGCGCGGCCGCTGCCACGGCGGCCGCAAGGCGGGAGGAGCTGGAACCATGAACGGCTGCCTGCATCCCACGTCCCTTCACAGGGCCGGTCAGTAACTGGACTCCCAAGAGGCCGCCAACTGCACCGGCACCTTCGATGTTCCTCACGGCAAAACGGACTGTCAAGGAAGCTGCGGCAGCCCGGTGACGTAGCCGCCTTGGCCTTGTAGTGTCGTGGGCAATGGGCAAGGACTCCCCCTGCCGCCCACGAGCAGCGAACCGGGAACTTAGGAGCGAACATGGCTGTTGACGAGAACGAAGCGCAGGTCCTGGACCAGTGGACCCACCGGCTGGCCCAGGCACTGCAGATCCTGGACCTGCACGTGGATCAGGAGCTCCTTCTTGACCTGGCCAGGAAGTCCGCCGGCTCGGTGATCCATGCGGCCGCACCGGTGACGACATTCCTGGTGGGTTACGCAGCCGGGCTGGCCGCCGGCAACGGCAGCGCCGGGTCCAAGGCCGAGTCGACGGCGGCAGTCACCCAAGCGGCCGACGTCGCCTTCCGACTGTGCGAGGACGGGCACGACGGCGGCCCGGCGGCTGAGGGCTGGGCGGACACCGGTCAGTAGCGGGTTTCGCTCCCCACCTGCTCCCTTTCCTCGCAAGCTCGGTTAGGGAACCCTGCGGCGTGGCCCCAGGCTCAACCACCGGAACCCGTCTCGACCACCGTTAACCGGCAACCGGCTCGAGCCTTACGATCACGGCCTTCGACGCCGGCGTCTGGCTGCCCTCGGCCACACTGTCCAGCGGCACCAGCACGTTGGCCTCCGGGTAGTAGGCTGCCGCGCAACCAGCCGCAGTGGGGTACGAGACCACCCGGAAATTCCGCAGCACGCGCTCCACGTTGTCCAGGTACACGCCGTGGATGTCCACGTGCTGACCGTCGCTGAGTCCCAGTTCAGCGAGGTCTTCCGGGCTGACAAAAACCACTTCGCGACCCTTCTTGATACCCCGGTAGCGGTCGTTGTTGCCGTAAATGGTGGTGTTGAACTGGTCGTGCGAGCGCATGCTCTGCAGGATCAGCGTTCCGGCCGGCCGCTCCATATGTTCGAGCTCGTTGACAGTGAGCATGGCCTTGCCCGTCGGGGTGGTGAACGTCCGCGAATCCCGCGGCCCGTTCGGCAGCACAAAGCCGCCGTCCTGCCGGATCTTCCGGTTGTAGTCCTCGCAGCCGCTGACCACGTGGGAGATGTGGTCCCGGATGAGGTCGTAGTTCTTCTCGAACCCGGCCCAGTCCGCCAGCACTGAGCCACCCACCACTTTTTGGGCCAGCCTGCTGACGATGGCAACCTCGGACAGTAGGCCCGGCGCCACCGGTTTCACCGTTCCGTGCGAGGCGTGGACTGCGCAGACCGTGTCCTCCACGGACACAAACTGCGGACCGGATTCCTGCATGTCAATCTCCGTGCGGCCCATCGTGGGCAGGATCAGCGCTTCTGCCCCGGTGACGGTGTGCGAGCGGTTGAGCTTAGTGGAAATCTGGACCGACAGCTCGGTGTTCTCCATCGCCGCGAACGCTGCGTGGGTGTCCGAAATGGCTCCCACGAAGTTACCGCCCATGGCCACGAAAACCTTGATCCCGCCGTCGCGCATTTGCCTGATGGTTTCCACGGCGTCGACGCCGTGTTCGCGCGGCGGTTCGAAACTGAATTCCTTGCCGAGGGCGTCCATAAAGGCCGGCGGCATCTGCTCCCAGATGCCCATGGTGCGGTCGCCCTGGACGTTGCTGTGCCCGCGGATAGGCGACGCGCCGGCGCCGGGCTTGCCGATGTTGCCGCGGAGCAGCAGGAGGTTGATGATCTCCTTGATGGTGGCCACCCCCTTCTTGTGCTGGGTGATGCCCATGGCCCAGGTGATGATCACCTTCTCGGCCCTGAGGTAGCGGTCGGCAAGTTCGTCGATCTCATCTGTGCGCAAACCCGTGGCCGCCAGCACGGCAGCCTCGTCCAGCTGGGAAAGGTGCTCGCGGAGTTCTTCCAGGCCCTGGCAGTGCTCGGCGAGGAAGGCGTGGTCCAGCACGGTCCCCGGATTCGCAGCCTCGGCGTCGAGGACCCGCTTGGAAACTGCCTGGAGCAGGGCCATATCCCCGCCGATGCGGACCTGCAGGAACTGATCGGCGATCTCCGTGCCGCGGCCAATGATTCCCTTGACCTTCTGCGGGTTCTTGTAGCGCATCAGGCCCGCTTCCGGCAGCGGATTCACGGCCACAATGCTGGCGCCGGCTTCCTTGGCTTCCTCCAGCGCGGTCAGCATCCGCGGGTGGTTGGTGCCCGGGTTCTGGCCCATCACAATGATCAGGTCCGCCTTTGCGAAGTCATCGTAGGAGATGGTGGCCTTGCCGATCCCGATGGTCTGGCCCATCGCCCAGCCCGAGGATTCGTGGCACATGTTGGAGCAGTCCGGCAGGTTGTTGGTCCCGTAGGCCCGGACAAACAGCTGGTAGAGGAACGCGGCCTCGTTGGAGGTCCGGCCGCTGGTATAGAAAGCGGCCTGGTCCGGGCTCGGCAGTACCTTGAGCTTGTCCGCCGCGATGGTGAAGGCCTGCTCCCAGCTGACGGGACGGTAGTGGTCCTCCCCCGCGGGCTTGTGCACGGGCTCGGTGAGGCGCCCCTGCATCCCCAGCCAGTACTCGGACCGCTGCCGCAGCTCACTGACAGGGTTCTCAGCCCAGAATTCGGGGCCGATCACCACCGGGGTGGCCTCCCAGGTGACCGCTTTGGCGCCGTTTTCGCAGAACTCGAACGTCTTCCGGTGCCCGGGGTCCGGCCACGCGCAGCTCATGCAGTCGAAGCCATCCTTCTGGTTCAGCGCCAGCAGGGTTTTCCCCGTCCTGGCCACGCCCATGTGCTGCAGGGCCGGCTCCAGGGAATGGTAGACGCCCGGGACGCCGGCGGCCCACGTCTTCGGGTGGCCGCTGACCTCGATGTCAGCCTCGTTGGCCTCTTCCACGCGCGGATTCTTGCGTGCCACGTTGCACTCTCCTTGGTTCAAGCTCTCACCGTCAACGCACCGATGTTCCCCGGTGTGACGGTCCGAGTCCACCCTTATTGAGGGGGTCATCCAAGTGAAGCAGGACTAACGGCAAACGCCTAGGTAGGGTGGACAGATGGACGTCCCCCCTTTTGTCTGGACCCTGACCATCGTCGGAATCGTGGGCCTGCTGGCCTTCGATTTCTTCTTCCATGTCCGGAAGGCCCACACACCCACCCTCAAGGAATCGGCCATCTGGTCCTCCATCTATGTGGGTATCGCCCTCTTATTTGGCCTAGGCGTGCTGTTATTCGGCGGCACCACCATGGGCACCGAGTACTTCGCCGGGTACGTCACGGAGAAGGCCCTGTCCGTGGACAACCTCTTTGTGTTCCTGATCATCATGGCCAGCTTCAAGGTCCCCCGCGCGGACCAGCAGAAGGTGCTGCTGTTCGGCATCGTCTTCTCGCTGATCGCCCGGACGGCGTTCATTTTCCTCGGCGCCGCCCTGATCAACAGTTTCGCGTGGGTGTTCTACATCTTCGGCCTGATCCTGCTGATCACCGCAGGGAACCTGCTCAAGCCGGATAATCACGACGACGACGCGGAAGGTTTGGTGGTCAGGCTCGCCAAAAAGTACCTCCCGGCGTCGGCCCATTACGACGGCGACAAACTCTTCACCCAAGAGAACGGCAAACGCGTCCTCACCCCGATGCTCCTGGTAATGGTGGCCATCGGCGGCACCGACATCTTGTTTGCGCTGGACTCCATTCCCGCCATTTTCGGCCTCACCCAGAACGTCTTCATCGTCTTCACGGCCACCGCGTTCTCGCTGATGGGCCTGCGCCAGCTCTTCTTCCTGATCGATGGGCTGCTGGACCGGCTCATCTTCCTTGCTTACGGCCTCGCCGCCATCCTCGGCTTCATTGGCGTCAAGCTCATCCTCCATGCCCTGCACGAGAACACCCTGCCGTTCATCAACGACGGCGAGCACGTCAACGTGGTGGAGGTCAGCACCGGTGTTTCCCTGACCGTGATCCTCGGTGTCCTGACGGTCACCGTTCTGGCCTCGATCTTCAGCCCCAAGGGCAAGGCCAAGACCGCGGTGTCCGGCGCCAAACGGCACGCCACCGAGTACCTGGATCTTAACTACGAGACGGACATGGCTGAACGGGACAAGCTCTTCGCCCGGATGGTGCGCGAGGAAGACCAGCTCCGCAGCCTGCCGGAGAAGTACAAACGGCTCATCCGCAACGAAACCGAATTCATGGACCTCCTCCGCAAAGCCCACACCGAGCATGACGAAGCCCAGGTGCGGGCAGACCAGGAGTAGCCGGGGCCTGACTGTCAGCCCCTCTTGCTAGATTCAAACCAGCGCCAGGGAAACTGTCCTCCGGCCAGGCACGTCAATGGGGAGGCCCCGTGTTTCTGCTCGATCCAGCCAGCGCTGATCCCGGGACCGTTGGTCCCGGCTCCGGCACGCCGCAGGACCTGGTGTTTTCCGCCAGCGATCTTGTGGCAGCCAGCGAATGTGAGTACCGCACGCTCCGCATCCTGGACGAGAAACTGGGCCGGTCCCCCAAGGCGCAGTTTCCCGACGACGAAATGCAGCGCCGTGCCGGGGCGCTCGGTGACAAGCACGAGGCCAAGGTCCTGGCTGGCCTGATCGCGCAGTATGGCGAGTGGGACGCCGGACGCGGCGCCGGGGTGTACTCGATCGCGCGTGGGGAGAACACGCGCGGCGAGCTGCTGGCCAGGCACGCTGAAACGGAACTCGCGCTCCGTGCCGGGGCCGACGTCGTCTTCCAGGCAACCTTCTTCGACGGCGAGTTCCTGGGCTACGCGGACTTCATCGTCAACGAGGCAGCAGGCACTGGAAACCCTGGACGCTACGAGGTGTGGGACACCAAGCTGGCACGGCACGCCAAGGTGGGCGCGCTGCTGCAGCTTGCCGCCTACGGCGACCAGCTAATCGGCATGGGCCTGGAACCGTCGCCTCGGGTCACGTTGGTGCTGGGCGCCGTGGTGGACGGCGATTACGTCCGCAGCCACCACTCCCTGCCGGACCTGCTGCCGGTCTTCCGCGAGCGCCGCGACCGCTTCCGTGCCCTGACAGCCGCCCACCGGGAGGCCGGCTCGGCGGTGCAATGGCAACAGCCCGGCGTAGCGTTCTGCGGGCGGTGCAACTACTGCGCCGAGCAGGTCCAGTCCCACCGCGACCTCCTGATGGTGGGCGGCATGACCACCCTCCGGCGGAAGAAACTCATCGCCGATCACATCACCACCATCGACGCGCTGGCCGATCTCCCGGCAGGCAAGGCCAACGGCTCGGTGGTCCGGCTCCGCGACCAGGCCAGAATGCAGCTTGGCCGGGACGTTCCGGACGGTTCCCGCACCTTCGCCAAGGACGGCGAGGAGCACACCGTCACGTTCAAGGTGCTGCCGGAGAATGCCTTGGCAGGGATTCCGCAGCCCAGCCCCGGCGACATTTTCTTCGACTTCGAGGGCGATCCCCTCTGGCAGGACCCCACCACCAGCAAGTGGGGGCTGGAGTACCTGTTCGGCGTGATCGAGGCGCCGGATGCTGCCGCGCTCGCAGTGGGCAAGCCCGCCTTCCGGCCCTTCTGGGCGCATTCGCGCCACGAGGAGCGGCAGGCTTTCCTGGACTTCCTCGGCTACGTGGAAGAGCGCCGCGCCAGGTACCCGGACATGCACGTCTACCACTACGCTGCCTACGAGAAATCGGCACTCCGGAACCTGTCCGTCACCCACCTCGCCGGCGAGGACATTGTGGACAACTGGCTCCGCGAAGGCGTGCTCGTGGACCTCTACGCCACCGCCCGGCATTCGCTCCGGATCTCCGAACCGTCCTACTCCATCAAGAAGCTTGAGCCCCTGTACATGGGCGAAAACCTCCGCTCCGGGGACGTCAAGGACGCCGGAGCGTCCGTGGTGGCGTATGCCGGATACTGCGCTGCCCGGGACGACGGCGACGCCGCCACGGCCGCACACATCCTGGCTTCCATCTCCGACTACAACGAGTACGACTGCCTCTCCACCCTCCGCCTGCGCGACTGGCTGCTCCAGCTCCGCGGAACGGCCCCCTCAAGCGCGGCGCCCACTGGAACGTCCGACGGCGGGCGGCCAGCACCGTCGTCGTCCGCTGCTGCGGCCCCGCCACCGC
The DNA here is from genome assembly GCF_055412845.1 of Pseudarthrobacter adonitolis. Classification (NCBI taxonomy): domain Bacteria; kingdom Bacillati; phylum Actinomycetota; class Actinomycetes; order Micrococcales; family Micrococcaceae; genus Pseudarthrobacter; species Pseudarthrobacter adonitolis. The sequence continues at coordinate 37,383 of NZ_JBVAYW010000015.1, forward strand.
TTCCGGAAACGGAGCCAACACCGGACGAGCGCCGCCTGCAGGCTTACCTGACCGGGCTACCGGACGACCGGACTTGGAGCAACGACGAACGGGCCATCGCCATGGTGGCCGCGGCCACGGGATACCACAGCCGCGAGCGCAAGCAGTTCTGGTGGGAGCACTTCGACCGCACCGAGTCCGAGATCGACCACTGGTCTGAGCACCGCAACGTGTTCGTTGTGGATACCGCGGACATACTGACGGACTGGGAGCTCGCAAAGCCTGCGGCCCGGATGCGCACCCGCACGCTGAGGCTGACGGGAGTCATGAGCGAGGGTTCGGAGTTCAAGCCCGGGAGCACCTGGTGCCGGCTCTACGACTCCCCTGTCCCTGATGGCCTGGACGATCCGCTGGGCACCACCACGGGCCGCGGGTTCACCTTTGGCACGCTGGTGACCGCGGTGGAGGACCACCCGCGGGTTGCCGGCCAGACCATGATCACGATCGAGGAACGGGAAACAGGAAAGGTCCCCGCTTATCCGCACATCCCGGCGGCGCTCACCGAGGACCAGCCGATCCGCACCGCCAGCATCGAAGCCGCCCTGGCCGAGCTGGCGCAGAGTGTCGGTGCCTCGGTGCCCACGCTTCCGGAACATCCCGGCGTCGACATCCTGCGCAAGGTTCCGCCGCGCTTCCATTCGATGTCAGGTCCCGCACCCGTCGGAAAGGACGTCTACGGTGCAGCGGACTACGTCACGGCGATCACCGCCACCCTGATGGACCTCGATCATTCATACCTTGCCGTGCAGGGCCCTCCCGGGACGGGCAAAACCTACGTCGGCTCGCACGTCATTGCCAGGCTGGTGGAGCAGGGCTGGAAGATCGGGGTGGTTGGGCAGTCCCACGCGGTGGTGGAGAACATGCTGTGCACCGCGATCGAAACCGCCGGTCTGGATCCGGCGCGGGTGGCGAAGAAGCTGGCCACCCCGCACCCGGTGCTGTGGCACCGCACGTCCGACGACGACGTCGCGGCCCTGCTGGGCTCCGCAGGCGGCTGCCTGGTGGGCGGCACCGCCTGGACCATGACGGGCAAGTCCGTCCCCGCAGGATCCTTGGACCTGCTGGTCATTGACGAGGCCGGCCAGTTCTCACTGGCCAACACCCTGGCCGTGGCCCGTGCCGCCAAGCGCCTCCTGCTCCTCGGTGACCCGCAGCAGCTGCCGCAGGTCACGCAGGGCTCGCACCCGGAGCCCGTGGACGAGTCGGCCCTGGGCTGGCTCGCTGCCGGGCACGCCACGCTCCCCGGCGAACTGGGCTATTTCCTGGCGGACAGTTGGCGCATGCACCCGGACCTGTGCCGGGCCGTGTCCGTCCTCAGCTACGACGGAAAGCTCAAGGCTGCGCCGGCGGCATCCCTCCGCGGCCTCGCGGAACTGCCGGCCGGAGTGGAAACAGTCTTTGTGGACCACAGCGGGAACACCAAGTCCTCCGCTCAAGAAGCTGCCGAGGTGGTCCGTCAGGCCCAGCGGCACATCGGGCTGAAATGGCTTCCCGGCGACGACAAGCCGGCCAGGCCACTGAACCCGGAAGACATCCTGGTGGTGGCCGCCTACAACGCCCAGGTCCAGCTGATCCGGCAGGCCCTGCACGACGCCGGCCTGCCGGGTGTCCGGGTGGGCACTGTGGACAAGTTCCAGGGCCAGGAGGCGCCGGTTGTCCTGGTGTCCATGGCCTGCTCCGCGGTTGCCGAAGCTCCGCGCGGGGCCGAATTCCTGCTGAACCGGAACCGGATCAACGTGGCCGTGTCACGGGGCCAGTGGCGTGCCGTGATCATCCGCTCCCCCGAGCTCACCAATTACATGCCGGCCAAACCGGCGGCACTGGAGGAACTTGGCGCCTTCATCGGCCTCAGCGCGGGTATCCACGGCCGCGCAACACCCTGAGAAACCGTGTTCTCACCGCTGAATCAGGGTAAGTTCGTGGGGTGACATCCCAGAGCAACAGGTTGCCAGTCGGCGCCCTGATAGTCCTTGCCGCCATCGGCTTCACCGCCATCACCACCGAACTCCTGCCCTCCGGCCTGCTGCCCCAGATCAGCGCCGACTTCCGGGTCTCCGAGGCGACCGCCGGGTACCTGACGGCGGGCTACGCGGCAATCATCGTGGTCACCGTAATCCCCTTGTCGCTGCTGCTGTCACGGGTCCCGCGGCACTACCTGCTCATCGCCTTAATACTGTTCTTCGCGGCCAGCAACGCGCTGGTGGCCATCGTGTCCGATTTCGGTGCCGCCATGGGTTCACGGGTGGTGGGCGGCATCGCGCACGGCCTGCTGTGGTCCGCCATGGCCCCGTTTGTGGCACGGATCGTCCCCGCCCACAAAGTGGGCAAGGCGCTGGCCATCGTGTTCAGCGGCAACAGCCTGGGACTGGCCATCGGCGCCCCGGTGGGCACCGCACTGGGCAACATCGTCGGCTGGCGCGCGGCGTTCCTGGTCCTGGCCGCCTCGGGGGTGCTGCTGGCGCTCCTTGCCGTCTGGCTGCTTCCCCCGATACGGCGCATCCCCGACGCTCCCCACCCGTCCCTTCGCAAAGCGATCGGCCAGCCGGGAGTGAAGGCAGTCGCAGTTGGCTGGCCCCTGATGCTTATGGCGCATTTCGCGTTGTTCACCTACATTGCGCCGTTCCTGCGCGAGGTCCGGCTGCCTGACCTCAGCATCCCGCTGTCCATCAGTGTTCTTGGTGTTGCCGGGCTGGTGGGCATCTGGATCGCCGGCACCACCGTGGATTCCCGGCCGCGGCGCTGGCTCCTGATCACCGTCGCCGGCGTCGTGGTGTCCCTGGCCCTGCTTCCGCTGGTGGGAAGCGTCCTGCCGGTCTTGGCGCTGCCGGTCACGCTAATCCTGATGTTGGTCTGGGGCACGGGCGTCGGCGCGATGGGGATTTACAACCAGTCCGCCATCCTCCGGGCCGGCGGCGAGTACAGGGACGCCGCTAACGGACTCACGGTACTGACCATCCAGATCGGGATCATGATCGGTGCGATGTTCGGCGCCGCCGCCCTCACTATCGCGGGGCCGCTCCTGATCCCGATCGCCGCCGCCATTCCCGCCGTCGCCGCGTTTGTGCTGATCCTCGCCGGACGGCGGCACGCCTACCCGCCGGGGCCGAAAGAACACCACGCCGCCTTGGCAGAAGCCACGTCCCCATAGCCTCCCGCCCGGGGCTGGCGGGAGCCTCTCCGCGGGCGCTGTCAGCGGGCCCTCTCAGCGGGCCCTGAAATCCCGGAACGATCCGTCGGCAGCGGAGATGGACTCCTCCACCCGTTCCACCCGGCCGGGGGCGTTCTCCGACCTCAGCCAGTCCAGGAGCTTTTGGACTTGCTGCTCCGGCCCTTCGGCCACGATGGACACCGAGCCGTCGTCGAGGTTCCTCACCACGCCCTTGAGTGCCAGTTCGTCGGCCTTGCCCATCGTCCAGAAACGGAATCCGACCCCCTGCACCACGCCAAAGACGCGGGCAGAGAGCCGGATATCGCCGTTCTCCCGGCTAGGGTTATCGCCGCCGGAGTCATCCAGGCGCCCGGAAAAACTCATGGCAGTCAGGACTGCTTTACCAGCGCAGCTTCGACGTTGATCTTCACCTTGTCGCTCACCAGCAGGCCACCGGCTTCCAAGGCAGCATTCCAGGTCAGGCCGAACTCCTTGCGGCTGATGTCGCACTCCGCGGAGAAACCTGCGCGGGTGGCACCAAACGGGTCCACGGCTACGCCGGTGAACTCGACCTCCAGCTCCACCGGCTTGGTGATTCCGCGGATGGTGAGATCGCCCGTAAGCGTGTAGTCCTCGCCGTCGCCCTCCACCGAGGTGGCCCGGAACGTCATCTCGGGGTACTCCTCCACATCGAAGAAATCCGCCCCCTTCACGTGCCCGTCGCGGTTGGCGTCGCCGGAATCGAAGCTGGCCGTCTTGACTGTGGCGTGAAGCGAAGCCTCAGCGAGGGATGCGCCAACGCGGGCTTCGGCCGAGGCGTCCGTGAAACGCCCGCGGACCTTGCTGATGCCCGCGTGCCGGACAGTGAAGCCGATTTCGCTGTGCGACATGTCCAGGGTCCAGACGCCTGATGTCAGGCCTGAAGGTAGGGTCACTTTGCAACTCCTTTGTGGGAAACAGAGGTGTGGAAACCGGCCAGGACGACCGGTTTCCACACTGCTTCACTCCGCAGTTTTTGTCCAGGTACTGACCCCAAATCCGCACCCATCGGCCATTATCTGACGAAACTCCGGGGGCTAGGCGGGGGCAGGTGTGGCCTGGAACGGAACTGGTGGGGCGGGCCCGGTCAGTTGATGGTGATGTCCCGCGTGCGGTGGTCGTAGCGGATGGTGACCGTTCCGCCGTCGTGGTGGAGTTCGTGGTTGGGGCCATCGAACGTGCCGAACGCGCCGTAGTTCACGTCCCACGAGCGGTTCAGGGCGATCTTGAAGGTGTAAGAGCCAGCGGGCAGGTCGGCGCTGATCTTCCACAGCTGGTCCAGGGCATCGAGCGTCAGCTGGGCCTCGTCGTACTGCGGGGCCCAGTTTTCCGGCGCGCCCAGGATGGTGTTGAAGTCGCCGGCCACCGCCACGGCCTCAGGCTGCGGGAAAGTCTCCACAGCAGACGCTTCTGCCTTTGCCTTAGGCGCTGCTTGGGGCGCAGCTTTAGCCTGTGCCTTGCGCGAGCGGACTGCCTTGACCACGGGCTCCACAACGTCCTCGATGGCCTTGGCTGCCTTCTCGACGGCGTCGGCGGCCTTCTTAGCAGGAGTCCGCTTCGCCGGAGCCTTCTTGGCGGGAGCCGTCTTGACTGCCGGTGCCGGCGGAATGGCGACATTGGCTGGAACCGGAGTGCCGGCGTCGAGCGCTGCCGCGAAGGAATCCGCATCGGGGAAGGCGACCGTGGCGCGCATGCCGTCCTCGGTGATGGTCCAGCCGGAACGGCCCTTGATCAGCCAGCCGGCCTTGACCAGCTTGGCCGTGGCGGACGTAAGCGTCTTGTGTCCACGCGGAATGCCGCCGCTGAGCAGCGCCGCCTCGTGATCACTGAACGGCACGCGCGCGGTGGCTTCCGCCAGGACCTCGCCGGCATTGAGTGAATCGCCGGACCATACGCCTTCGGTCAGGACGTGCAGCACGGTCTTGAGTCGGACGTCGGTGTTATCTGCGATGGACTTGGCCATGATTCCCCTTGCATAATGCGATCTGTCACTAGGCATCCTGCCAACAGCATGTTAATCGCGCGACTTGAAATGGTTAACTCTGCGTGTCGTGACCGACTATGACGCGGATTACAGCAGAACTGAGGCAGGAGTCTCGGCTAGGGGGCTGATTCCTCAAACCTGGAGCGCAAATTCCGGGTATCGCCGGACCCTTCCCGGACGCGCCCGGGCACCAGTGTAGCGAGCAGGGACCCGCGGAGCTACCCGCCGTTCAGCTCGTCCAGAAGCTCGGCTTTGCGCTCCTCGGAGGCGAACGACGAATGGATGGAATTGGCCGCGAGCCGTGCCCTGTCGAAGTCTGAAAGGTCAAAAACGGCCTTCAGCTGGGAAAAGTTGTCGTCCACGTACCCACCGAAATAGGCCGGGTCATCCGAGTTCACGGAGACGTTGAGCCCGGCGGCGAGCATGGCCGGCAACGGGTGGTCCGCCAGGGCGTCCACTGCACGCAGCCGGACGTTCGAGAGCGGGCAGACCGTCAGCGGAACCCGGTCTTCCACCAGCCGCTCGACCAGCTCGGGGTCCTCCATGCAGCGGATGCCATGGTCAATCCGTTCCACTCCCAGGATGTCCAGCGCTTCGATAATGTACGACGCCGGCCCCTCCTCGCCTGCGTGGGCGGTCAGCCGCAGGCCCGCTTCGCGGGCTTTGGCGAACAGCCGCTCAAACTTGGCCGGCGGGTTGCCCACCTCGGCCGAATCCAGGCCGATGGCTGCGATGGGGGCGTTCATGGCCAGCAGGCCGTCCAGGACTTCCAGCGCGGATTCCTCCGGCAGGTCCCGCAGGAACGCGGCGATCAGGAGGGTGGACATACCGAAGTCTTCCTGGGAGGTGGCCAGGGCCGACGCCACCCCGTTGACGCAGGTTTCCAGGCTGATGCCGCGCGACAGGTGGGCCTGAGGGTCCATCATGATCTCTGCGTGCCGGACCCCCGCGGCGGCGGCGCGGGCCAGATAGGCGCGGGTCATGTCGGCGAAGTCCTGCTCGGTCTGCAGCACCGCCATGTTGGCGTAGTACAGGTCCAGGAAGGACTGCAGGTCAGTGAACTCGTACAATCCCCGGAGCTCCTCCAGGCCGGAGTACGGAAGAGTGATGCCGTTGCGCTCGGCCAGTTCGAGGATCAGCTCCGGCTGCAGCGTGCCCTCAATGTGCAGGTGCAGCTCTGCGACGGGCAGGAACCGCGCCGCTTCGGTCTCGGGCAGATCCGTCTCCGAAGGTTCCACCCCTGGAACTTCCGTCTCGGGCACTTTCGTACCCGGTGGTTCCGTCTGTGGCAGCGGATCGGCTGCAGTGTCCCGGTTGTTGTCCATCTGGTCAGGATATCGCCCGCCGGCCGGTTCGCGGCTAGAATCGGATCGATGCGCAACCCTAAGCAGGCTGAGGATCTTTCCCTTCCCGCACCCGGCCATCTGGCGGACGGCTTCGTCCGCGTCCGGGGCGCGCGGGAGAACAATCTGCGGAACGTGGACGTCGATGTGCCCCGCGACTCCATCGTGGCTTTCACAGGGGTGTCCGGCTCGGGAAAGTCGTCACTGGCTTTCGGCACCATCTACGCCGAAGCCCAGCGCCGTTACTTCGAATCCGTGGCCCCTTACGCACGCCGTCTCATCCAGCAGGGCCATAATCCCAAGGTGGAGATGATCTCCGGGTTGCCTCCCGCCGTCGCCCTTCAGCAGCGCCGCGGCGCACCCAGCAACCGCTCCACCGTGGGCACGGTGACCACGCTCTCCAATTCGCTCCGCATGCTGTTTTCGCGGGCGGGCACTTACCCGGTCGGCGCCGATCAGCTGGACTCCGATGCGTTTTCGCCGAATACAGCGGCGGGCGCCTGCCCTGAATGCCACGGGCTAGGGGTCGCGCACACCGTCAGCGAGGAATCCCTGGTCCCGGACCCCGCGTTGACCATCCGAGAAGGTGCCATCGCGGCGTGGCCGGGCGCCTGGCAAGGCAAGAACCTCCGCGACATCCTCAGCCACCTGGGCTACGACGTGGACGTGCCTTGGCGGAAGCTGCCCAGGAAGCAGCGCGACTGGATTCTGTTCACAGACGAACAGCCCGTCGTGGAAGTCACGCCCGAGCGGGACCGCGTAGCCAAGCCGTACAAGGGTCGCTTCTGGAGCGCCAAAAGCTACGTCCTGCACACCCTCGCGGACTCCCAGAGCGCCGCCATGCGCGAGCGCGTCCTGGCGTTTATGGAGTCCGGCCCCTGTCCGCCCTGCGGCGGCACCGGGCTCCGGCCCGAAGCCCTTGCGGTGTCCTTCGCCGGCCGCCACATCGCCGACCTCAACGCCGCACCGATGGCGGAGCTGGCCGAAATCATCCGCCCCACCGCCGGGCTCAAGGAAGCCGGAACCGCGTCACGCCGGCAGTCCTCCGGCGAGGAAAACGAGGTGGCAGTGGCCATCACCGCCGACCTCCTGCAACGCATCACCGTGCTCCTGGATCTGGGCCTCGGATACTTGGCGCTGGGCCGCGCCACCCCCACCCTCTCCCCCGGCGAGATGCAGCGGCTCCGGATCGCCACCCAGCTCAGGTCGGGACTGTTCGGAGTGATATATGTGCTCGACGAACCGTCCGCCGGTCTCCATCCGGCCGACGCCGAACCGCTCCTGGCGGTACTGGACCAGCTCAAGGCCTCCGGCAACTCGGTGTTCGTGGTGGAACACAATATGGACGTGGTCCGCCGGGCCGACTGGCTGGTGGATGTGGGGCCCCGCGCCGGGGAAGCCGGCGGCAAGGTCCTCTACAGCGGGCCGGTTGCCGGGCTCGCGGCCATCGAGGCGTCGGCCACCCGGCCCTTCCTGTTCGACGACGGCGGGGCGCGCGGCGGCGGAGGGTCCAGCGGGCCCGACGGCGGGACATCCGATGGCGGCACGGCACCTCGTGCAGGCCAGACCCGGGAGCCCGACGGATGGCTGGAGCTCGCGGGGATTAGCCGGCACAACCTCAAGGACTTGGATGCGCGGTTCCCGCTGGGCGTTCTGACGGCAGTGACAGGGGTGTCCGGCTCCGGCAAGTCCACCTTGGTGACGCATGTCCTCGGGGAAGTTGTGGGATCCGGGCTGAAGAATCACCAGGCTCCGCAGCTGGCCGAACCTGATGATGATGATGCGGGCCCGGCCACGGCCTTGTCTGTGGGACCGGTGAGTGGCGCGGAACGGATCGACAGGCTGGTCACGGTGGACCAGAAACCTATCGGGCGAACCCCCCGCTCCAACCTCGCCACCTACACAGGCCTGTTCGACGCGGTGCGCAAGGAATTCGCGGCCACGGAGCAGGCCAGGGTACGCGGGTTCGGCGCCGGGCGGTTCTCCTTCAACGTGGCCGGAGGCCGCTGCGAAACCTGCCAGGGCGAAGGCTTTGTGGCGGTTGAACTGCTCTTCCTCCCGGGCAGCTACGGGCCGTGCCCTGAGTGCGACGGGTCCCGCTACAACCCCGAGACCTTGGAGGTGACGTACCGGGGCAAGAATGTGGCGGAAGTGCTGCGCCTGACGGTCGATGCGGCCACCGGGTTCCTGGCCGACATTCCGGCCGCGACCCGCAGCCTGAAGAGCCTCGGGAATGTGGGCCTGGGCTACCTCCGGCTGGGCCAGCCCGCCACGGAGCTTTCCGGCGGCGAGGCCCAGCGCATCAAGCTGGCCACCGAGCTTCAGCGTGCCCAGCGGGGACATACCCTCTACCTCCTGGACGAGCCAACCACCGGGCTCCACCCCTCCGACGTTGAAGTCCTGATGGCCCAGCTCCATGGCCTGGTGGACAGCGGCAACACCGTGGTGGTGGTGGAACACGAAATGGCCGTTGTGGCGGCGGCGGACTGGGTCATTGACCTGGGCCCCTCGGGCGGGGACGCAGGCGGCCGGATTGTCGCGGCCGGAACCGCCGCCGACGTCGCGAGTTCCACCGCCAGCCGCACCGCGCCCTACCTGGCGGCTGCGCTTCCCCAGCTGGTCGTCAGCGAACCACCAGAAATCATCTCGGTTTGATAACGGACCGGCGATGTCCTAGCGTGGAACGTAAGCCCGCCAAGCGGGCGAATGAATGCCCGGTGCTGCCTCCACCAGAACTGCCCGGCCGGCAGACACCGAAAATTGACCTCTAATCGTCAGGGGCGGGCAGTGGCGCGATAACCTCCGGGGACGGACCGAGCGCTGGTGGCCTTCAGGAGCATCACACTATGAAAAACACCACCATTTGTACTGCCGCACGCCGTGGCGTAGCCGTTGCCGCCATTTCGGCAGCCGGCCTTGCACTCTCCGTCACCGCAGCCAACGCGGCCACCGACGGCTCAACCTGGGATTCACTGGCGCAGTGTGAAAGCGGCGGAAACTGGGCCACGAACACCGGCAACGGCTACTCGGGCGGCCTGCAGTTCAGCGCCAGCACCTGGGCTGCCTACGGCGGCACCGGTTCCGCGGCCGACGCCAGCCGCGAGCAGCAGATCGCCGTGGCCGAACAGGTCCAGGCATCGCAGGGCTGGGGAGCCTGGCCGTCCTGCGCCGCGGAGCTTGGCCTGAGCAGTGGAGGGGGCACGACGGCGGTGACTCCCCAGAGCGTGCCGGTCCAGAGCGCGCCCGTCCAGGCACCGATGGAGAGTACTCCGGTCCATGCGCCGGCGGAGCAGGCCCCTGCCGTGCCGGCCGCGACTGATGCCGTGACCGCTCCGCAGCACGCGGCGCCCGTGGAGTTGAGTGGCGAGACCTACACTCTTGAGCCCGGCGATACCCTGAGCACGGTCGCCGACAAGCTTGGCGTTGAGGGCGGCTGGCAGAGCCTGGCGGACGCCAACCTTGACACCATTGCCAACCCGGACCTCGTGTTCTCCGGGCAGGTCCTCCAGCTTCCCGCCTAAGCTTCAACACTTTCCGTGGGAACCGCCCTTTTCCCCAAGAACGACGGCCCGCGGAGACAACAAAGCCCGGCAGCAACAACCCCGGGAAACAACGACGCCGGAGCGCCCCTCACAGGGGAGCTCCGGCGTCGTCCGTTGTTGTGTGCTGAATGACTGGCAGGCGCCTGACCTTCCTGCCCGCCTGTCCGCGATCCTGCCCGCTTAGGCTGCTGCTTTGGCCACGGCCGGAATCTCGCGGATAATGCGAACCTTCCACGCGGCGTCGTCGGTGGTGTCCAGCAAGGCGACCGTGCCGTGGGCGAGGTTCAGCGCCACACGCTTAGCAGCCAGCAGCTCAAGGTAGAGGTGCTCGTTCATGCGGCTGGGGGTGTCGATCATGAACTTCACGGCGTCACGGACCTTGCGGTAGTTGGCGCTCCGTTCGCGGTGGAGGTGCAGTTCCAGCATCTGGCGCTGGCGTATTTTGGGCTCGTGCTTGTTCAGCCAGGAGACGGCAAGATGCACGCCAATCACCAACGCGAGGGAAACGGCGTAGATCCACCAGCCGCTAGACATAAGGAACAGGGGCAGGTTGCCGATGGCCACCAGCGCGATCACGATCCGCAGCGCGACGATCCGGCGAAGGGTCAGTGCCACGGAGGCCATGGCCGCACGAAAACCGTGCTGCTCTGTCCGCGCCGCGGCCGGGTCAAGGGTAAATTCATCAAGGACCAGGATGCCTTTGGCCTCCGGATCGAGCATCTGCCCGAATTTGGGCACAAAAAGCTGCGTTGTACCGGCGGTCGCTTCAGGTGAAATTGTCATAAGAGGACTTCCAGGACGGTGGGGCGTTTCGGTGATCTTAGTGCTTAGAGGCACCCGCTGTATGTATCGGTCCACTATGTGAACTATTCCGCGGCGACGCCACGCCTAAGGGCGCTGCCACCGGAACGCGTGCGTGTGGCGCCGGGCACTGCAATTGGCACATCCGCCGCATGCCGTCAGACTGAAGGGATGCAAACCTTCCTTCCGTATCCCGATTTCCGGCAGAGCGCCGCAGCACTGGACACCGCCAGGCTTGGCAAGCAGCGCGTCGAGGCGCTGCAGACCCTCCGGGCTCTGGTGATTCCCGAGTACGGCTGGCTGGACCACCCGGCCGTCCGCATGTGGATGGGCCACGTTCCGGCGCTCACCATGTACGGCCTGGCGATGGTGGACGAATGGACCACCCGCGGCCATGAAGACAACACTCGCGCCAGCATCACCGAGTTCGCGCCCCAAGCTGCGCACCCGGATTACGCGGCCAAAATCCCGCTGCCGGAGTGGCTCGGAAATCCTGATTTCCACCTGAGCCACCGCGCGAAGCTGCTCCGCAAGGAACCAAAGTTCTACAAGACGGTGTTCCCCGACGCTGACTTGGACCTGGACTTCATTTGGCCTGAGCCCAAGCACGAGTTCTACCCGGCAGAACCCGAGGGCGACATCCTCTGGATCCTCCGCGACCCGCACGCCGAAATAGATCCGCAGACGCTGGATACCGTGGCGCTGCCGCCGATCCGCCGCGGCGGCGCTGTTGCACCCGCCGCCCCTGAGGACGGCTACTCCCCCGTATACGTCGACGACGGTTCCCGCCGCCCGTCCAAGCAGCCGCGCAAGCTGCCGCCCAAGCAGCTCGTGAAGAAGCCCACCCGGAAGCGCCAGGCGCAGGAGGAAGCTTTTGCTACCCTCCCCGGCAAAACCACCGTCGCGGTTTCGTTTGCGGACGGCAACAAGTTCGCCGTGGGACAGGTGCTTGGCCGTCCCATCACGCTCGACGACGGCCGGTTCGGCCGCACCTTCAGCGTCACCGACGTGATCGACCGGTCCGCATTCGATTACCCGGCCCTCCTGCAGGACCCCCGGGTGTTCTTCCCGGTTCCCGCTCCCTGAGTCCGTGACCATACTCCTGGCCGGCTGCGGCGACCTGGGCACTGAAGCGGGCCTGCGCTTCGCCGCGGCAGGGCAGCGGGTGGTGGGCTGGCGCCGTTCGCCCGAAAAACTGCCCTCTGCGATCGAAGGCGTGGCGGCGGACCTGGGCTCTACGGATCTGCCCACTGTCCCGGCGGACACGGCCGCTGTCGTCGTTGCCGTTGCGGCTGACTCACCCACGGAAGCGGCCTACCGTGCCGCCTATGTGGACGGGCTTGCGCACGTTCTGGACGCCTTGGAACGCGACGGCGTGACGCCGCGGCGCGTGCTTTTTGTGTCCTCCACCGCTGTCTACGGCGACGCTGGTGGTGGCTGGGTTGATGAGAGTACGACGGCGGCACCTGGCGGTTTTTCCGGACGTATCCTCCTCGAGGCGGAGGAACTCCTGGTGTCGCGGTTGCGCGGCACTGGTACTTCTCCCGTTGTGCTGCGGCTGGGCGGTATTTACGGTCCGGGCCGGACCAGGCTGATCGACCAGGTCCGCGACGGGACTGCCGAGCTTCCCGACGAGCCACGTTTCACCAACCGGATCCACCGGGACGACGCCGCTGCGGCGATAGTCCACCTGGCCTGCATGGAAGCTACGCCTGCGCCGGTATATGTCGGTGTGGACAACTCTCCCGCTGACCTTGGGGATGTGCTGCGGTTCCTGGCTGCCGAAATGGGCTATCCGGAACCGCCTGTCGGTCGGGCCAGCGAGGCCCGCGGCGGCAACAAACGCTGCAGCAACGCTTTGCTCCGTGGGACCGGGCTCGAGTTCACCTACCCGACGTTCCGTGAAGGTTACCGGGCAGTTCTGGCGCGGACCGGAGTCCGCCACCCCTAACCCCGGGCGCGAACGGACACTTAAGGCCCTGAACTGAAGGGACCGTCTGGAAGCTCGGATCGTTGCTTCGCAGAGTTATGCACGTAGCCATTCATCCACGCCGTTTTTGTCAGACCCTACTGCGACCCTTTAAGTATGGATAGCAGAGCAGCTGTGGAGACGGCGGAGGCCCTTTCGGCGTCCTTCGCTGAGCTTGCTGTTGTGATACGTGAAGCTGCCGAAGCCTCGGGTCCGTGTGCTGATCCGCTTCGCCGTAAAGCCGATATTGCCTTGAAAACTTTGGCCGCCGTCGCCCGCGCGGATGCAAAAATGGCGGCTCTGAAAGTCCATGCGGCCGCCGACTATGCCGACTCTGCCAGCGAAATGGCGGCCCCGGCAGAGTCGCCGCAGGACCACACCGGACAGGAGATGGCGGTGGTCGCTGAGATCGCATGTGTGCTGACGGTAAGCGAACGCACCGCGGCTGCCCTGCTCGCGGAAGCCTATGAGCTCACCACCTCACTGCCGCTGACGATGTCCGCGCTGCAGGCGGGGCAGATTTCGTGGCAGCACGCGAGGGTCATGGTCGACGAAACCGTGAACCTGGACCCTGACGGCGCCCAAGCCCTCGAGGCGCACTTCCTGGACCCGGACGTCGCAAATCCGGCACGTGGGTGCCCGGCGGGTGAGCTCATCCCCGGGAGGTTTCGGCACAAGGCCCGTACGTGGCGGGAGCGGCATCATCCGGTCAGCGTCGAAAAACGCCACACCCGGAGCGCGGCGGACCGGCGGTTGGAGTATGCCCCGGATCGAGACGGTATGGCCTGGCTCTCCGCGTACCTCCCTGCCGATCAAGCCGCGGGGATCTGGGACCGCACCACCACCGCCGCCCGAGCGCTCCAAGGACCTCATGAGGACCGGACCCTCAGCCAGCTCCGCGCCGACATCACCGCCACCTGGCTCATCGGCGGCACAGGTGATGCAGCCAATAGCAACGACGTCACCATGAGCGGGGGTGTTCCGTCGCCGCGGGCGCAGGTGTTGATCACGGTCCCCGCACTCTCGCTTTTAGGTGCCACAGATGAACCGGCCACCCTGGACGGGTACGGGCCGATCCCGCCGTCCATGGCCCGGCGTCTCGTAGCCGACGGTGCCGAGTCGTTCCACCGTGTCCTCATCGACCCGCGGGACGGGGCTCCGCTGGAAATCGGGCGGACCAGCTACCGGGTCACGAAAGCACAACGCCAATGGCTCAGGCTTCGCGACGGGAAGTGTCCGTTCCCGGGCAGCAGCAACCACTCTCTGGACAACGAAGCGGACCACCTCCTCGCTTGGGGCAAGGGCGGCAGCACCAGCATCAGCAATCTAGGCCAGCCCTGTCCCAAACACCACAGACTCAGGCACACCACTGCCTGGAAACCCACCACAGCCACAAAGAACAAACCACCCGGCTGGACATCACCCACGGGACGGCGCTACCCCAGCGAACACCCCGACTGGGAACCACCCCACTGGCCAGACCACCTTCAGGCAATGGCCGAACATACGGCCAAGAATATGGCCGAACATCCTGACCCCGCGATGCCCGGACCGAGACCTGTCCAAACACCGTGAGCTGGATCGTGACCTCGAAATGCGCGAAAGCTGCTGCTGCACTGCCGCTGTGTGACGGCGACCTCCCAGACCGGCCGCGCCAGAAGTCGCGTTCCCCGACTGAGCGCGCTTTATAGCCGTTACGGCCAACATGACCGTCTGACTGAACGAGTTACTCCGTGCGCGCGCCGATCAGCACCTGGCTATTTGCCGAGGCCAGCCTTACGGAGCGCCTCGGCCATAGCGGTGTTTGCGGGCGCCGGATTTGGCGTCGGCGGCCGGCCGCCCGAAGCCTTCGGATCGGGCTTCGAAGACGCATTCTTGTTCCCCGGGCGCGGCGCCCCGGATCCGCGCTGCCCACCCGAGTCGCGCCCACCCGAGTCGCGCCCACCGGAGTCTCGGCGCGCATCTGCCGGACGGCCCCCTGGAGGGCGTCCCCCAGCCGGACGACCGCTTTCAGCGCGGCCCCCAACTGACAGACCGCTTTCAGAACGCGTACCTTCCGAACGCCCGCCTGGCGCGCGCCCACCGGAAGGCGATGGCTCGTCGTCGAGCCTTAGCGTGAGCGAAATCCGTTTCCGCTCCGGATCGGCTTCCAGCACCTTCACGCGGACAACCTGCCCGGACTTCACCACCTCGCGGGGATCGGAGACAAAGCGGTTGGCCAGCGCAGACACGTGAACCAAGCCGTCCTGGTGCACTCCCACGTCCACGAAAGCGCCGAACGCGGCCACATTGGTGACCGTCCCCTCAAGCACCATGCCGGGCTTGAGGTCGGAGATCTTCTCGATGCCTTCGGAGAACGTCGCCGCGGCAAAAGCGGGTCGTGGATCGCGGCCGGGTTTGTCCAGCTCCGCCAGGATGTCCTGGACCGTGGGCAGGCCAAAGGTGCCGTCGACGAAAGCGCGGGGATCAAGGGACGACGCCGGCGCCGAGCCCGCGGCCACCAGGATTTTCCGGGCAATCGGATACGCCTCGGGGTGCACGCTCGATGCGTCCAGCGGTTCTGCTCCGCCGGTGATCCGCAGGAAGCCTGCGCACTGCTCAAACGCCTTCGCACCCAGACGGGGCACCTTCTTCAGTTCGCTGCGCTTGGCAAACGGTCCGTGTTCATTCCGGTACGCCACAATGTTCTCGCTTAGCAAAGGTCCGACGCCGGCCACACGGCTCAGCAGCGCGGGTGACGCTGTGTTCACGTCAACGCCCACAGCGTTCACGCAGTCTTCGACCACTGCGTCCAGGCTGCGGTCCAGCTTCGACGCCGTGACGTCGTGCTGGTACTGCCCCACGCCGATGGACTTGGGATCGATCTTCACCAGTTCCGCCAGCGGGTCCTGCAGCCGCCGCGCGATGGAGACGGCTCCGCGCAGGGAAACATCCATGCCCGGCAGCTCCGCCGAGGCCAACGCCGAGGCCGAGTAAACCGACGCTCCGGCCTCGGAAACCACCAGTTTCTGCGGTTTCGCCTCCGCGGCCGGCAATAGTTTGATCAGTTCCGCGGCAAGTTTGTCTGTCTCCCGGGACGCTGTTCCGTTGCCAATGGCCACCAGTTCAACGTTGTGCTTCCGGGCGAGCCGGACCAAGGTGGCGAGGGCCTCGTCCCACTTCCGGGCAGGCGCGTGCGGGTACACGGTGTCGGTGGCCACCACCTTGCCCGTGCCGTCCACGACGGCCACTTTCACGCCGGTCCGCAGTCCGGGGTCCAGCCCAAGAGTGGCTCGGTTTCCGGCGGGTGCGGCCAGGAGCACGTCGCGGAGGTTAGCGGCGAACACCCGGACAGCCTCATCCTCAGCGGACGTAAACAACCGTCCCCGGAGGTCGGCAGTCAGCCGGGCCAGCACCCGCGAGCGCC
Organism: Pseudarthrobacter adonitolis; assembly: GCF_055412845.1. Classification (NCBI taxonomy): domain Bacteria; kingdom Bacillati; phylum Actinomycetota; class Actinomycetes; order Micrococcales; family Micrococcaceae; genus Pseudarthrobacter; species Pseudarthrobacter adonitolis. Next base: position 53,654 of record NZ_JBVAYW010000015.1, read on the forward strand.
AGGCAAGCTGCGCGGTCTGGATCAGCCACGCGTCAGCAGGCCGGCCGCGGTCGGCGACCCCGAGGCACCTGGCCACGGCGGCTTCGTAGCGGGAACGCGCGGCGGCCAGGGCGTCGTCGTCGTTCGGATCCGCCTCGGCGAGATCCAGCTCCAGGACGCCGTCCTTCTCTCCACGCAACAGCGCAAGCACGCGGTGCGAGGGCATCCCGGTGGGCGCCTGGGCGAACTCAAAGTAATCGGCGAACTTCTGCCCGTCGGCCTCCTTGCCCTTCTTGACCCGCGACACCATCCGTCCCTGCGTCCACAGCCGCTCGCGGAGGGATGCGGCCAGGTCCGGATCCTGTGCAACCCGCTCGACAAGGATGGAACGGGCGCCGGCGAGCGCGGCGACCGCGTCATCAATGGAGTGTTCGGCGTTCAGGTACTTGGCAGCCTCGCGTTCCGGATCCAGGTCGGGCCGTTTCAGCAGCGCGTCGGCGAGGGGCTCCAGCCCGGCTTCACGGGCGATCTGGGCCTTGGTGCGGCGCTTGGACTTGAAGGGAAGGTAGATGTCCTCCAGCCGGGACTTGGTGTCCGCGGCCAGGATCGCGGCCTGCAGCTCGGGGGTCAGCTGCCCCTGCGCGGCAATCGCTTCGAGGACGGCACGACGGCGGTCCTCGAGTTCGCGGAGGTAGCGCAGGCGTTCATCGAGCTCGCGCAGCTGCGTGTCATCCAGCGTCCCGGTGGCTTCCTTGCGGTACCGGGCGATGAACGGAACGGTGGACCCGCCGTCGAGCAGGTCCACCGCGGCCTTGACCTGCCAGGTCTTCACGCCAAGCTCGGCGGCGATCTGGGTGTGGATGGCGCTGTCCGGAGTTGGGGCAGACATGCGGGCGGACGGGACGTGCGGGAGTTGGGTCACCTGAACATTTTGCCCTACGGGCCTGGTGGGTCTCCAGCGGCGCCCGCCAGGGCAGCTGGCCGGGGTATTCCGCTCCGGGCCGTGAAGTGCTGTAGTTGATATGCCGTCACAGGCAATCACTTCGAGGAAGAGGCCACCATGCGTGAACTGCTCATCGTCTTTCAGGAAGGATTCGACGAGGCCAACATCACCGTCATGGTCAACGGCAAGGAGGTCCGCCGCGATATGGGAGTGTCCACCAACCCGCTGCTGGGAGAAGCCTACGAAGCGTCCGTCGAGCTGCCCGCGAAAGGGGCGCAGGTGGGCGTGGAAGTCACCAACCGCGGCCTGAAAGCCATTACCAAAGTCAGCGGAAAGCCCAAAAGCCTGCTCGTGTCCATTGAGGACGACAAGCTGGTGATGCGCGAAGGGACGGGCCGGGAAGCCTACCTGTAGTTATTTCCCTAGCAATAATCCATTCACTGGAGTATTCTGGCGTTACCGCTCAGCTTCTGTGAACCTGGGCGGGCCAACTTTGAAAATGAGCCAAACAGCCGTCGGATGGCTAATTGGCGCGGGCTGCCGGGACAGCACACGGAGCAGCCAACGACGGCGGCACCCAAGCCGGGTGCCGCCGTCGTCGTTAATCTATGGCCAAGGCGAGCGTTGACCGCTAAGCCGAATACGCAGGGTAATCGGTGTAGCCTACAGGGCCATCTGCATAGAACGTGGACGCGTCAGGTTCATTCAGGGGGAGGCTTTCCTTCCAGCGCCGCGCGAGGTCCGGGTTGGCAATGGCGGGGCGTCCCACCACCACAGCGTCTGCATGGCCGTCGGCCACCAGCGCGGTTGCTTCCTCCAGCGTGGTCATGGCGCCGAAGCCCGAGTTCACCAGGAACGTGCCGTTGAAGCGCGTCCGGAGATCCTGGACCAGCTCGCTGGTGGGCTCGTGGTGCAGGATGCTGACGTAGGCGAGGTTGAGTGGCGCAATACTGTCCACCAGCACCTCGTAGGTGGCGCTGACATCGGCCGCATCCGTTTCGGCGATGCCCTGGACGCTGTGTTCCGGCGAGATGCGGATGCCCACGCGGTTCGAACCCACCGCGGCCACCACGGCGTTGACCGTTTCGATCACAAAGCGGGCCCGGTTTTCCGGCGAACCGCCGTAGCTGTCGTTGCGGACGTTGGAGTTCGGGGCCAGGAATTCGTGGAGAAGGTAGCCGTTGGCCGAGTGCAGCTCCACGCCGTCGAATCCCGCTTCAATGGCGTTGATCGAGCCGGTGACGATTTCCTGCATCACGACGGGCAGCTCACCGATGGTCAGTGCGTGCGGGACGGGGTACGGCTGCTTGCCGGACGGGGTACGGACCTCACCCTCGATGGCGACGGCACTCGGACCCACGATGGTGTGGCCACCGGTGATGTCCGCATGGGAAACCCGTCCGCCGTGCATGATCTGGGCGAATATCCGGCCGCCTTCAGCGTGCACCGCGTCGGTGACCTTCTTCCAGGCGGCTATCTGCTCCCCGGTGACGAGACCGGGCTGACCCGGGTAGGAGCGTCCGGCGGGGCTCGGGTAGGTGCCTTCGCTGACGATGAGTCCCAGGGATGCGCGCTGCCGGTAGTGCTCCACGACCAGGGGACCCGGAACACCGTCCTCGCCTGAGCGGAGACGGGTCAGTGGCGCCATTACCAGGCGGTTGGGCAGTTCAAGCTCGCCAAGACTTAAGGGGGAAAACAGCATGCGCAGTTCCTTTCGAGGTGAAATCGGTACTGCTGTGCCCAACTGCGCGGCGCGTGCAAGTATTCCGATGGAGGCGCGGATCACGCTCTGCTGGGGTGGCTTGGCGCGTTTGCGGGCGCGGTTGCCGGCCGTTCCATACGCCTCGCCGGATGCTTCCTATCGGGGCGATGCGACGCCCGGGCATCCTTGCCCCTGCGGGTTCTCGTTGCAGTCGTCGGCGTAGTTCCGGGTGATGGACCGCCAGACACTGATGGTCTGTGGTGGTGCGCTGAACTGGCCTTGGCCGGGTATTGGCAGCGGCGGTCCGTTGTTCACGGAATACGTGCCCTGGAAGGACGTAGTGAGGACCACTTGGAAGTCGCCAGTGTCCGCGTAGACGTGGCTTGTTCGGGTCTTTTCACCCCAGCGGTCCTGTGGCAGCGGCCCGCCCATGGAAGGCTGTGGACCGAAAACGGTACCGTCGCCGTAGTTCCAGGTGTATTGAACCGGCGTGGCGACCACATGCACCTTCTGCCCGAGCATCGTCACGTCAAACTGTTGCTCGGACGCGTCGGCATAGAAGTTCGTCTCAGCACCGCGGAGCGTATTTGGACTGGGCTGCGCGACGACGGCTCCTGCGTTGATCGGGAGGCTCTCGAACTGCTGCTGGATCTGGGCAGCAATGCGAGCCAGCACGTCCTCGGGGTGGGCATCATAGAGGCAAGTAGGTCCGGAGTGATAGGTCCAGGCAGGGTTAGGAACGCCGACCGGCGCCTTGAGCCAAATAACCGGAATTCCGTCTACGCCGTCGGGCCCGTTGACACACTCGAGCTGGTATCCAAGGCACACCGTGTCAAAGTCACCTCCACCGAGGTGGCACTGGAGCTCATACTTGTAGACGTTTGGATCCTTCTTGGTGTCCCCAGGTTCTTCCGGCCTCATATTCCCGGTCGAAGGATCGACGACATAAACAATTACACCGATACCCGAATTGTGAAAACCGGAGTCTGCATCGGTCCCCGTTGGCGTCGGATTGGGGAACGGAATGGCGATACCCAGCCCGACTACGAGCATCACTGTCGACAGTCGGTGAAAGACCCAGCCCATATTCATTAGCGGAGGGGATGGAGACCGGTAACGCGCCACGCGGCGTCCTGGAAACCAACCAGCAGGACGTTTCCACCATCAGAAGGCTCAGTGGGCGTTCTAAATTCCGACCCGCTGGGATCGTAATAGCTAATGGTCGACTGCTGCACCTGAACGATGACCTGGTAGGTCCCATCAGACCCGCGCTCAAAAGTAGTCGCTGACGACGGTATGACGATCTTGCCACCTGAGAGCCAGCGCCCGCCTTGATAATTGGTGGTCAGCGAGCCCGTTATGTTCGAACAGAATTGACAAGCCGGGGCTGTGACCGCCTGGATTCCTGCGATGTCGCCGGTCTGATAGGAATAATTGAGCTGCTCAAACCAGTACGCCGCGAACGCCTCCAGCCCTTCCTTCGTCTCCGTCTTGGCGACCTCGGGCAGCACCGGAACGGGTACGTTCTGAGCGCGGCCACTAGCCGAAGCGGGCACATAAGCAGGAGTCGCCGTCGGGGTCGGCGTTGCGCTGGGACTAGCCATTTGTGACGCGGACTCGGAGGCGGTGTCAGTGCCTCCAGGTGCTCCACCCGAGTTACAACCAGTCAAGAGCAAAGCAGACGCGGCAACAGCAGCAATAAGATGCATGCGCGAACGCCAGGCCGTGGAAGTGATGTGCGATGTCATGGGCAGCTAATCCCCCGATAGTTTCAAGACGCTTCGCTCCGAACAATGACTTAAGGGTAGCCCAGGACACATTTGAGCGATGAAAGTTATCCACAGCCACCCCGCCATCGGTTCTACCACCGGCAGAGGCCAATAAAAAGTCACACGGACAATCGCCCTCTCAGACCTTGGGGACGAATTCCCACGCCCCCCCTAGAATTCTTCTACCGAACGTAGAAGAATAGGCTGCATGATGTTTACGCACGCAGATGGCAACCCCGTTCTGGAGCTCGACGACGAGCAGTCCTGGAAACTCATAGAAGCCACAAGGCACGGCCGGCTGGTGGTCTCCGTTGCCGGCGAGCCGGATATTTTCCCTGTCAACTACCTCGCCTCGGACCGGAAGATCTACCTCCGCACCGCACCCGGCAACAAGCTGGCGCAGCTCACCATCAACTCCAGGGTGCTGCTTGAAACGGACGGCATCCTCTCGGACGAGGCCTGGTCGGTGGTGCTGCGCGGTACGGCGCGCGTCCTGACCAACTCAACGGAGCTCGCCGCCGTCGAAGAGCTGGGCCTGAAATCCTGGGTGCCGACCTTGAAGGATTTCTACGTGGAGATCGTGCCCACATCCGTCAGCGGCCGCCATTTTGAGCTGGGCGACCAGCCGGAGCGCGAAATCTAGGAGCTCCTAGACTGGAATCATGGCGGACAGGCTCACTCCTGAGCAGCGGAGCTGGAACATGTCCCGCATCGGGGGAAAGAACACCAAGCCGGAAATGCTGGTGCGCCGCCTCCTCCACGCCAAAGGCTACCGCTACCGCTTGCACGGCAGTGCCGGCCAAAGCCGCCTGCCCGGCCGCCCGGACCTGGTATTCGCCGGCCGGCGTAAGGTCATCTTCATCAACGGCTGCTTCTGGCACTTCCACGACTGCCGGGTAGGCCAGCACGCGCCCCAGGCGAACGCCGCCTTCTGGGAGGCCAAGCGAACCCGCACCAAAAACCGCGACGCCGATCAGCGCCATCAGTTGATAAGCGCCGGCTGGGAGGTGCTCACCGTGTGGGAGTGCGAGTTGAAGGACGGCTCCGCCCTCGAAGCCCACCTGGTGGAGTTCCTCGGCGCCCGACAAGCAGGCGGCAGGCAAGAAAGCGCCACCCAGAACATGAGCAAATCTTGAGCCTTTGCCCCCGCCCGAATTGATCGGCGCCCGCAAAGATGAACTCCTATGAAAAACCCGCAGTCTCCTCAGGAATCCCGCAGTCCTTGTCCCGAACGGCTGCATCTCCAGGGAACAGACTTACGCTGAAAGTGGATACAAACCCGAGTCAGCGCACCCTATCGGGGCGGCAGATGCGAGCGGAAGGGACGGAAATGGCTCCATCCGATGACGCAGGGCGCCCCCTGGTAGATCCCTCCGTCCTTGACCGGCTGCGCGTCGAACTCGACGAGGATGAGGGCTACTGCAGCGTCTTCGTGGGAAATTTTATCGATTGCCTGCCGTTGCGGATCGGCAAGCTGCGGCTCGCTCTTACCACCGGAGACCTGGACGGGGCCGTGGACGCGATCCTGAGCCTCAAGACATCGAGCCAGATGGTGGGCGCAGAGCGGCTGGCCGGGCTGGCCATGGACCTCGAACGTTCCATCCGGGAAGAATCACCGCGTTCGGAACCGTCCGTTGCGCTGCCGCGGCTGGCCGTCAACTACCTCCGGCCGATCAACCAGTGCAGCCGCCAGACCCTGCACAGGCTCCAGGCTCAGCGCCCGCCAGGCGCCAACCGGTAACCCACGCCGCGGACCGTCTGCAGCCAGCGCGGTTGCTGCGGTGAATCACCAAGTTTCTTCCGGAGGTTGCCCATGTGCACCTCCACCGAACGTTCATCCGCCTCGCTGATGTAACTTCCGACGTCGTAATCCTCGTCCCGGAGCCGACGCACCAAATCCGATTTGGTCCGGACAGTCCGTCCCGCCTCGAGCAGGGCATACAGGAGTTCGAACTCGGTCCGGGTCAGGTTGAGTTCCTGGCCGTCCACACTGACAGACCGTGAGGCGTAGCTCAGATCCAATCCATTGTGGCTGTAGTGACCGTTTCCGCTGCCAGTATCGGCGTCCGCCGGGCGATCAGAAACAGGAGCGCTCTCCCCCGCGTCCGGAAGTGACCGGGGGCGGCGCATCATTGCCGCGATCCGCGCGCGGAGTTCGCGGGGGCGGAAAGGCTTGGTGAGGTAGTCGTCAGCCCCGGACTCGAGACCGATCAACGTATCAAGTTCTTCAGCCCGAGCCGTGAGCATCACGATGTAGGCATCCGAGAACTCGCGGATCTGGCGGGAGACCTCGAACCCGTCGATATCCGGCAATCCCAAATCGAGCGTTATGACGTCAGGATTCAAGGTCCTCGCAGCCTTAACCCCTTCGGAGCCGCTGCCGGCCACGGTGACGTCAAAACCCGCCTGCGTCAGGACCGTGCGTACCAATTCCCGGATATCCTGATCATCTTCGATGACCAGGCCCACTCGCGCTTCACTCATACCAGCCCCCTCGCCAGCTTGACAACGTGAGAAGTATAGCTCGCTGCCGATATCCTGCTGGTATGCATTCCCCTATCCTCCCACTTCAGACCGACGTTCATGAGTGAACCCGTAACGTGGGCCGCCGGTCGCCTCAGGTTTTTCCGGCGGCCCTTCCATGAATACCGTCTGACGGACAGGGTTGCCCTCAGCCAAACGCCGCTCTTCGTCACCACCCTCCTTACGGCATTCCTCACCTGGGCGTTCTTTCCGGGGACGATGAACAACCCCCTCTTCCAGGCTTTCCTCGCTTCCCAGCTGGCGCTCATGGCACTGTGCTATCTGGTGCCATGGGACCGCCTGCCGTACACCAGCTTTCTGTTCATCCCGCTTTTGGACTTCGTCTCCATCGCGGTAGGCAGGGAAGGCGGACAGGAGAGCCTGACCGGAATCAGCCTGTTGGCGGTTTTCCCCGTCATCTGGCTGTGCGCCTCAGGTTATTACCCGCGCGCCTCCTTGTGGCTGTCGTTCTTCGGACCCCTGGCCATCATCTGGGTTCCGCTGCTGATCCACGGCGACGTGTCCGGTCCCAGCCTGGTCAAGTCCCTCCTCCTCCCCGTCATGATGCTCGGAATCGGTGCATCAGTCAGCGTGCTGACCCTGAGCACGACCCGGCAGCAGCGGAGCCTGGAGGAGAAGGACGAGCAGCTCCAAGCCAGCCTGCTCAGCACCAGACGGCAGGAGGCCTTGCTCAACTCCGTTCTTGATACTGTGCACCTGGGCGTCCTCGCCGTCGACGCGGACGGCCACGACATCCTGATGAACCGCAAACAACGCGCCAACCACGAGCTGGCACGGCCAAAAGACATCGACGATCCCAACGAGTCCCAGCTGCTGGTCTTCGCCGCAGACCGTACCACCCCTGTTCCGGTGGAGGACCGCCCGGTGCGCAGGGCTGTCCTGGGCGAGACGTTCACGGACTACCTGGTCTGGCTGGGCGCAGGCAAGGAGCAGCGGGCCATCACCACCAGCGCCCGGGCCATGACGGACCCGGACGGGAAGTTCGCGGGCTCGGTGATCGTCTTCAGTGATGTGACCGACCTGGTGGACGCCCTGGCCGCCAAGGATGATTTCGTCGCCAGCGTGTCCCACGAATTCAGGACTCCCCTGACCTCCATCCTGGGCTACGTGGAACTTCTCCTGGAGGACGATCCCGGCAACGACCAACTGGAGCCGCTGAACATCATCAAGCGCAATTCAGAAAGGCTTCTTACCTTGGTGTCCGACCTCCTCGCCACCAGGAACGGGCAACTGATCGTGACCCCGCACGCCGTCGACGTCGCTGAACTGGTGCGCGCCAGCGTGTCCGCCGCGATGCCCCGGGCCGACGCCTCCCGCGTGGCGTTGAAAGCCGAAACACCAGCCAAGCTGGAGGCCCATGTGGACGGCCCCCGCATCTCCCAGGTGCTGGATAACCTGGTCTCCAATGCGATCAAGTACTCGCCCGACGGCGGCAATGTGCTGGTGTCCTTGGAGCACGATGACGGCCACCTCGCCTGCCGCGTCAGCGATACCGGCATGGGCATGAGCGCCGATGACCAGTCCCACGTGTTTGCCAAGTTCTTCCGGACCAGCAACGTTCGCCGGACAGCCATTCCCGGCGTCGGCCTGGGCCTGCCCATCAGCAAGGCCATTGTGGAGGCCCACGGCGGAACCATCCAGGTGGAAAGCAAACTGGGCCAGGGCACCACATTCACGTTCCGGGTGCCGGTCTAGCCTCCCGCGCGGGCAGCCCGGACCACTTCACCCCAGGACTGCCGTGCCAGCTCCGCCACCGCTGCCAGGATGTCCGACGGCGGCAGCGACAGATCCAGCGGAAACTCCACAATGTCGATGTCAGTGTTCAGGATCCGCCGCAGCTTCATCTCGCCCGCCCCCGCATAGATCAGCCAGGCGGTGGGCACACCCAGGGCGGTGCAGTGGGCAAGCATCTGGTAGTGGTCGGCGGTCAGGGAGGCGCCCAGGTCCGTGGCGGCCTTGTACTTTGCGTTGTAGACCACCACGGGGCGGCCGCCCAACAGGTGCACGGCATCCGGGCGCACGGACAGCCGGTCGGCATCATGGACGGCTTCGCTGAGGAGTGCGTTGTACTGCATCCGCATCTCCCCCGGATACGCCGCCATGGCCTCGCGGAGCGCCTGGCCCACAAAATCCTCGAACACCTGGGCCATGTCCACCACAAACGACGCCGTCTGCTGCTTCCCCTCCCCCGCCTCCGCGGAGGCATTCTTCAGGATCAGCTCAGCGAGGCGCAGCACTGACTGGTAGCGGACGTTCATCCTGCTGGGGGTCCATGGCGGCAGGGGCGCACCGGCTGGAAGGCGGGTGACGGCGTCGAGCTTTCCCTTCAGCTGCCGCAAGCGGCTCAGCACTTCGGGGCGGACCCGCGGCACCTGGCCCATCCGCTCCAGCGCGGCGCGCAGGATCCGGTTTTCGGCGATGTCCTCGGTGAACTCGTCGTAGGACACTTCCAGCGGCACCAGCATGCCGGGGCGCCGGGAGATCTGGTCGGAAATCCGGATGCGGCCCTTGACCGTGCGGAGGGACTCATCAACGGTCAGGTAGCCCTGCAACACGCCCCGTCCCAGCGCACGCTCCGCCAGCTGGGCGAGGGATTCCGCCAGCGCGCTCCAGAGTTCGCGGTCCTCGGCGGCGGCCACGGAATCGGCCCGGAAGCCCTGCTTACCGGCGTAGCTGAGGAGGAAGAGCAGCCGGCTCAGGCCCAGCCGGTCCTTGGGGCGCACATCCAGCTGCAGGGTGGCCGTGCGGACCGACCCCACCTTGCCTGCGGGCTCGATCCGGTACAAACCCATGCCCAGCGGGGAAGCCTTGGCCAGCCCGCTGGCGTTCACGAAGGCAGCGCTGGCCGCATCAAGGCGTTCCACGGTGCCTTTGGACAGCTCGTCGAGGACCAGATGGCGCGCTGTGGAGCCGCGGCCACGTTGCAGTGCGCCACCCAATGCTGCGCCGCCCTGTTCGGCGCCGCCTAATGCCGCGCCGCCGTGCGCGGGAGTGTAGGTTGGTTTAGCTGGTAACAAGGCGTCCCAGCAGCTGCTCCAGCCCGAACCGCTCCTCCAGCTGCGCCCGGGTCAGCTGGCCGTGGTAGTGCTCTTCCAGCAGCGGCATCAGTTCGTATTTCCAGATCCGGCGCAGCCCCGCCGGCGTCTGGGCGGCCGTCTTCATGAAGTACGACGGGCCGATCATCAGGTCCCGGTCCCACTCGTCGATGGCGGCGTTGAGCGCATCAAGCAGCAGCGCCGGCGTGGTGTCCAGGTCCCGCGCCTGCAGGAACCGCAGCAGCGACCCCTTCACGGGCTCCGTCTGCGGATGCAGCTCGATGAACGCGAACCGGCGGCGGATGGCGGCATCCATCATGGCGATGGACCGGTCCGCGGTGTTCATGGTGCCGATGATGTACAGGTTGTCAGGCAGCGTAAACGGCTCGTTGGGGCTGTACTGCAGGTAGATCCGGTCGTCACGGTATTCCAGCAGGAAGTAGAGCTCGCCGAACACCTTGGCCAGGTTGGCGCGGTTCATCTCGTCAATGATCAGGAAGTAGGGCTTCTTCTCGTTCCCGGGCTTGGCGGCTTCCTCGGCCAGCCGGCGCAGCGGTCCCGCCACGAGCTTGAAGGACACCTGGCCCTCGTCAGTCTTGTCCGGCCGGTAGCCCTCGAAAAAGTCCTCATACGCGTACGAGGGGTGGAACTGCACCAGCTTCACCCGCTCATCCGTGCTGTCCTGGGCCAGCTCCGCCGCGAGGTGCTTGGCCAGGTACGTCTTGCCCGTTCCGGGCGGCCCGTACAGGACAAGCTGGCGATTCTCCTCCAGCAGTTCCGCGATCTCCTGCAGCGGCTCAAGGTCCATGTGCAGCGAACCCGCGAAGTCGCGGCTCAGCGGGCGGAAGCCCTCCTCCACAGGGGGCACGACGACGGCAGGTACGGCGGCGTCGTCGTCCCCCGGTTCCGCCTCGGCAGGCACGAGCGCCTGGAGCGCCTGCACCACTTTGGTGACGTCAACAACGATCCCCGAGGTGGCCAGCTGCCGCTGGACGTGACGGGGCAGGTCTGCGGTGGCGTGGCCGTCGTCGTCCAGCCAGCGCACCTTGCGCCGCAGGCGGCGGTTGTCATCGTTGTGCTCAGGCTCGCCCAGCACCACGCCCAGCCGCACGGTGCCGGCGTGCTGGAACAGAACCAGGTCGCCGGGCTTCATGACGGTGAGGAAGGCGAACACCGCCGTTTTGGTGTCCTCCCGCTCCACGTAGCCCAGGTGCTTGTAGTCCTCGTCCACCGCGTGCTGCACCAGCCCAGCGGTCACGCCGGGGTCCAGGTGGCGGAGATGTTCGACGTCGAGCGTCACCTTCTCCTCGTCCTGCCACGCGGTGAGGAGCTCGGAATTGTCGCTGTGGGTACGCAGCAGCCACGCGCGGCGCCCTGGGTCCCCGACTTTGCGCCACTGGCTGACCAGCTGGCGGGCGTACCAGTCAATGCGCTGGCCGGCCTGTTCATCCAGGTGCAGGCGGATGCGGTGGATGTCCGCGGTGATGTCTTCGTCGCTGTCGCCCTTGGCCCCGCCCACCAGGGAGGCGAAGGCGTCCCGGATTTCCTGCCGCTCCACGTCCGCCACGACGGGCTCGAAGTAGCTGGGCCAAGCAAGGTATTCGATGCTGCGGCGGATGGCGGGTTGGTCCCCCGGGGTGCCCGCGGCGAGCTCGTGGAACTTGAGTGGGTCCTTCAGCGCCTTGGTGATGGCAGCCGGAACCTGCTGGTCCACATGCTGCACAAACCGGCAAAGCCATTTGAGGTGGTCCCAGATGGTCCAGTTGAATTCGGCCGTGCGGTCCCTGATCACGCCGTGGTCCGTCATGCCCTTGTAGAGTTCCTCGGGCAGCTCCAGCGGTGCTTCAAGGGGTGTCTCCAGCCACGACGCGGCCTCGGCCACGCGGGCCCGTTTAACCTTGAGCGACTTGACCTCGTGGGCCAAGGGCAGCGACTGCAGGAAGAGCAGCTCCACGGCCAGCTGCTTGGCCTCCCGGGAGGCGTCTTCGAGGTTCTGCCGGAGGTTGGTCATCATGGGCGCCTTGGCATCCGCGGCTCCCCGATCCAGGCGTTCCAGCAGCTCGGCCGCAGCCTCCGCAGTCCAGGTCAGGGTGTTCCCGTCCAAAGCTGACGGCTTGCCCTGCAAGCCAGGTCCCAGCACAAACCAGGCCGCGTCCTCGATCTCCTTTGAGACACCGAGGGCGCGGTGCATGGCAGTCTTGGGGTTTGGGGTCATGGGTTCAAATTTACAGGCTCAAGCTGGATGCCTGCTCCGAAGTCCTTGGCGGTGTGCAGTTAGGAGGGGTGCTATTTGACGGCTCCGGCACCGGCTCCGGGCCGCTTGCGCCCAAGAATGAAATAGCCCATCGGCCCGATGAAATTGATCAGGGCAGCCACACGCCAGGCCGCCTTTGGCCCGTTAATTTGGTCAGCCGGGCGCTTGGAGATGTCCCGCTGGGCGGCCAACATCAGCGCCACCTGCCCTATCCCGATGGCCACAAATCCTGCCCGTGCCGCCGGTGACATCTCTTTCCAGGTCTTTTTGTTTTTCTTGGCCATGGTCAACGCTCCTTAGTGGATATTCACAGTTTCCGGTGTTCGCCGTGCCTGCGCAACGGGTGCGCAGGCCCGAACGTACACGGTTCAAAACGTAAACGGCGCCAGCCGCTCCTTTTGCTCCGGCGTCAGGCGCAGGACGCGGCCGGAGGCCTCGTCCACAAACGCCAGGTGGCTGCTGGCCCGGACGCACTCCTCGCGGGTGACCGGGTCCTGCACCACGTAGTGGATGTCGAAACTGGCGCCCTTCACCGCGCCGATCCACAACTGGACCACTGCCGGGACGTTGCGGTATTCGAGCGTCCTGACGTAGCGGATCTTGTGGTCCACCACCAGTGCCAGCGTCCCCTCCGGCACGTCATTGAAGAGCGACACTTCCGGCTCGACGCCGGGCAGGCCGGTGCCCCGGGGAGGCCCGAAGGCTGTAATCCGCGCCTCCTCGAGGATCCGGACAATCTGGACGTTGTTGATGTGCCCGTAAGCGTCCATGTCACCCCAGCGCATCGGGACCAGGACCTCAATGCGCCGGGGATCGGGGATGCTTTGACCGCGGGCGGACGGGTGCTCGGTCGGGGTGCCGTCGCTCCCCGCCCCGGTTCCGGCCCCGGCTCCGGTTCCCAGCGCGCTCAGCTGTGGACCGCCGTCGAATCGTCCACAACGGATTCTTCAGCCTCGGCACCCTCGAACTGGGACATGTACAGCCGGTAGTAAGCACCCTCAGCCGCCAGCAGGGTCTTGTGGTTGCCCTGCTCCACGATCTTGCCGTTCTCCATCACCAGGATGGTGTCGGCATCCCGGATCGTGGAGAGCCGGTGGGCGATCACAAAGCTGGTGCGGTCCGTCCGCAGCGCCGCCATGGCCTTCTGGACCAGCAGCTCGGTGCGCGTATCCACCGAACTGGTTGCCTCGTCCAGGATGAGCAGCGACGGGTTAGCCACAAATGCGCGGGCGATGGTGATCAGCTGCTTCTCACCGGCGCTGACGTTGTTGCCTTCCTCATCGATCACGGTGTCGTAGCCATCCGGCAGGGCGCGAACAAAGCGGTCCACGAAGGTGGCCTTGGCGGCTGCCATAACCTGCTCCTCGGTGGCGTCCAGGTTGCCGTACCGGATGTTGTCGTAAATTGAACCGCCAAACAGCCACGCATCCTGGAGCACCATACCCACCTTGGACCGCAGCTCGGACCGGCTCAGGTGCGTGACATCCACGCCGTCCAGGGTGATGGACCCTGAGTTGAGCTCGTAGAAGCGCATCACGAGGTTCACCAGGGTGGTTTTACCAGCCCCCGTGGGACCAACAATCGCCACGGTGTGCCCAGGTTCTGCCGTGAAGGACAAATTTTCGATCAGCGGCCTGTCCTCGGTGTAACTGAACGTGACGTCCTTGAACTCCACATGCCCGTCGGTCTTGGCCGGCAGGTGCTCGGTGGCGGTCTCGGAGTCCTGCTCATCGGCGTCGAGGAATTCAAAGACCCGCTCCGAGGACGCCACGCCGGACTGCAGCATGTTGGCCATGCCGGCCATCTGGCCCAGCGGCTGGGTGAACTCGCGCGAGTACTGGATGAACGCCGTGGCGTCGCCCAGGGACATCGAGCCCGAGGCCACCCGGAGGCCACCCACCACGGCGATGCCCACATAGCTGAGGTAAGAAACGAACTGCATGACCGGGAAGATCATGCCGGAGACGAACTGGGCTCCGAAGCTGGCCTTGTAGAGGGCCTCGTTCCGCTCTTCGAAGCGTTCCAGCATGTCAGCGTCACGGCCGAAGACCCGCACAAGGTCGTGCCCGGAGAAGGATTCCTCGATCTGGCCGTTCAGCTCGCCCGTGTTCTTCCATTGGGCGGCAAAGAGCTTCTGGCTGCGCGAGCCGATCAGGCCGGCAGCCACGCCGGACAGCGGCAGCGCCACGAGGGCGATGAGGGCGAGCTGCCAGGAGACGATGAACATCATGATGACGATGCCGATGACAGTCAGCAGCGAGCTGATCAGCTGCGCAAAGGCCTGCTGCAGCGCCTGCTGGACGTTATCGACGTCGTTCGTTACCCGGGAGAGGACGTCGCCGCGCTGGCGGGTGTCGAAGTAGTTCAGCGGGAGCCGGTTCAGCTTCTTTTCGGTGTCGTCCCGAAGCCTGCGGATCACCTTCATAACGATGCGGTTCAGCACGTAGCCCTGCAGCCAGAGGAAGATGTTGGCCACAAAATACATCAGCAGCACGATGGCGATCAGGACGGAGAGTTTCTGGAAGTTGATCCCGGTGCCCGGAACCAGCTCCATCCGGGACACCATGTCCGCGAAGTTATCCTGCCCCTGCTGGCGCAGGCCTTCAACGAACTCGGCCTTGCTCGCGCCCGCGGGGAGCTGCTTGCCCACTACGCCGCCGAAGATGACGTCCATGGCTTGGCCCAGGATCTTGGGGGCAATAACGTTCAGAACCACCGAGACCACCACCAGGGCCACCACGGCGTAGATGCCCACAGCTTCAGGCTTCAGGAGCCCCAGCAGGCGATTCGCCGAGGGCCAGAAGTTCTCGGCTTTCTTGGCGGGCATGCCGCCGAACATGTCGCCGTCGGCCTCGGAAGGTTTGTATTCCTCCTCGAAGAACTCGTCGTCCTCCAGGAGGTCTTCGGGGGTTGCGGTGCCGGTGCTTGTTTCCTTGACCTCAGCCGGTGTCGAGTCCCTCTTGGCGGCGCTCATGCCATTTCCTCCACGCTCAGCTGGGATTCAACAATTTCCTGGTAGGTGGGTGAGGTTTCCAGGAGCTCCTCATGCGTTCCGCGGTCCACAATCCGGCCGTTGTCCAGGACCAGGATCTGGTCTGCGTCGGTGATGGTGGAGATCCGCTGGGCCACGATGATCACGGTGGCGTCGGCGGTGGTCTGTTTCAGCGCGGCGCGGAGCCTGGCGTCGGTTGCCACGTCCAGCGCCGAGAACGAATCGTCAAAGAGGTAGACCTTGGGTTTGGTGATCAACGCACGGGCGATGCAGAGCCGCTGTCGCTGGCCGCCGGAGACATTGGTGCCGCCCTGCGCGATGCGGGCGTTCAGTCCGTTCTTCTTCTCGCGGACAAAGTCCCCGCCCTGGGCGATCTGCAGCGCGTCCCAGAGTTCCTGGTCCGTGGCTTCGGTCTTGCCGAAGCGCAGGTTGTGCTCGATGGTGCCCGAGAAGAGGTACGGCCGCTGCGGTACCAGGGCCACGCGCTTGGTGATCTCGGCACGGTCCAGGTTGCTGACGGAGACGCCGTCCAGGAGGACTTCGCCCTCGGCGATGTCGTAGAGGCGCGGCAGCAGGGCAAGCAGCGAGGTCTTGCCTGCACCGGTGGAACCGATGATGGCAACGGTCTCGCCCGGCTTGGCGGTGAAGCTGATGTTGCTCAGCACCGGCGACTCAGCACCGGGGTAGGCAAAGGTGACGTTCCGGTACTCCACTACCCCGGCCAGTGTGGCGGGAGTTTCGGGACGCTCGGGATCGTGGATGGAGGGTTCGACGTCGAGCACTTCACCGATGCGGTCCGCGCAGACGGAGGCGCGCGGGATCATCATGGCCATGAATGTGCCCATCATGACGGCGATCAAGATCTGGAGCAGGTACTGCAGGAAGGCGGTCAGGGCGCCCACCTGCATCTCGCCTGAATCCACGCGCTGGCCGCCAAACCACAGCACCGCGGCTGTGGACAGGTGAAGGATCATGCCGATGGCCGGGAACATCAGGACAAACAACGCACCGATCTTCAGGGAGACGTCGGTCAGGTCTTTGTTGGCAACGCCGAAACGCTCCGTTTCGTAGGGTTCCCGGACAAAGGCCCGGACCACCCGGATGCCGATGATCTGCTCGCGCAGGACAGCGTTGATGCGGTCGATCTTCTTCTGCATGGAACGGAACAGGGGCATCAGCCGGACCACCAGGTAGCCCACCACCACGATCAGGACGGGCACGGAGACCCAGACCAGCCACGACAGGCTGATGTCCTCGCGCAGCGCCATGATGATGCCGCCGATGCACATGATGGGCGTGGCCACCATGAAGTTCAGGCCCATCAGCACCAGCATCTGGACCTGCTGGACGTCGTTGGTGCCACGGGTGATGAGGGTGGGGGCGCCGAACGTGTTCACGTCCTTGGCGGAGAAACTGGTGACCTTGCGGAACACCCCGCGGCGCAGATCGCGGCCCACGGCCATGGCCGCTTTGGAGCCGTAGTAGACGCCAGCAATGGCGGTGCCCACCTGGACAATGGCAACCAGCAGCATCACGGACCCGGTCCGCCAAATGAAATCCGTATCCCCGCGGGAAACGCCTTCGTCGATGATCTGGGCATTGAGGCTCGGCAGGTAGAGCGCTGCGATAGTGGACGCCAGCTGGAACACGACGACGGCCACGATATATGGCGTATACGGTTTGGCGTAGCGCCGTATGAGGGTGAGGAGCATGCCCGTGAATCCTTCGGAAGAGAGCGCGAAATGATGAGGATAAGTAGTAACAGACGGGGCTGACATTTCTCAGCCTACCTACTCTACGAAATCCGTTGCCCGGGCGAAACATCAACGGCAAATATCATCCGATCGGCGTACTCCCCCACACGTTCCCCCGACCACCCACCTGCGCGAACGGACACTTGCGGCCCCGGATCCCAAGGGCCTCAAGTGTCCGTTCGCGCGTATGTCAGTGGTGGTGGGTCGGTCAGAGGTTCTCGTGTCGGTCAGCGGTTCGCGGAGGCGAGTTCCGGCGTCGTGCATTCAGCGTCGGCGCTTTCCTCTGCGCCTGCCCCCGCCCCTGGCTGGGCCTCCGGCTGGATGTCAACGGTGCGCCGCAGCGGGCGTTCCTTGATGAACAGGACCGAGACCAGGGCTATCACCGCAACGCCGGCGGAGATCAGGAAGACCTCCGCGATGGCGTCGCCGTAAGCAGCGCGCATGATCTCGCGCACTGGTGCGGGCATATCAACGAGGTCCATACTGGCTCCGGCCGACCCGCCCTCCACAGGGATGCCGGCCGCAGCCAGACCCTGCGTGGCGAGTTCGCTGACCCGGCTGCTGAGGACGGCGCCGAGAACGGACACACCGACAGCGCCGCCCACCGAACGGAAGAATGCCACAGACGCACTGGCCGAACCGAGGTCGGACGCCCGGACCGTATTCTGCACCGCCAGGACCAGGTTCTGCATCAGCATGCCGAGGCCCACGCCCAGGATTGCCGTGAAGATCCCGGCCTGCCACAGTTCGGTGGTGTGGTCCATGGTGCCGGCCAGGCCCAGGCCGCCGATCAGCAGGATGGACCCGCCGATCAGGTAGCCCTTCCACTTCCCGGTGCGGCTGATGAGCAGACCGGAAACGACGGAGCCGGTCAGGTTGCCGGCGATCATCGGAAGCGTCAGGAGCCCTGCTTCGGTAGGTGTGGCGCCGCGGGCCACCTGGAAGTACTGGCCCAGGAAAGTGGTTGAACCGAACATCGCGATACCCACGGCCACTGAAGCGATGATGGCCAAAGCGGTGGTGCGTTCGGAGATGATCTTCAGCGGGATGATGGGCTGCTCAACCTTGGACTCCACCAGCACCAGCAGGGCCAGCAGCACCACGCCGCCGCCCACCGTGGCGGCCGACTGCCAGGAAACCCAGTCGTAGTAGGCGGGGTTGCCGGCGAAGGACACCCAGATCAGGAGCAGGCTGACACCGGAGGTCAGCAGGATGGAGCCAAGCCAATCGATCTTGACGTGGCGTTTGATGTGCTCGATTTTCAGGGTGATCTGGAGCAGGATGAGGGCGACGACGGCGAGCGGCACGCAGACGAAGAAGGTCCAGCGCCAGCCCAGCGGGCTGTCCACGATAAATCCGCCCAACAGCGGGCCGCCGGCAGTGCCTACCGCCATCACGGCGCCCATGTAGCCGGAGTATTTGCCGCGGTCCCGCGGCGGGATCATGGTGCCGATAATGGCCTGCGCCAACGCGGTGAGCCCGCCCATGGCCACGCCCTGGATAACGCGTGCGGTGAGCAGAAGCGGGATGGTCTCGGAGAGTCCGGCCATGACCGAGCCGGCCACGAAGATGACAATGCTCAGCTGGACCAGGAGCTTCTTGTTGAAGAGGTCGGACAGCTTGCCCCAGATGGGGGTGGTGACGGCGTTGGCCAGCAGGGCGGCCGTGATCACCCAGGCGAAGTCGGTCTGGGTGCCGTGCAGATCGGACATGATGGTGGGCAACGCGTTGGCCACGATGGTGCTGCTGAGGATGGCGGTGAAAAACGCCGCGAGGAGCCCGGTCAGGGCTTCCATAATCTGGCGGTGGGTCATCGCCAAGGGCGGTGCGGCGGGTTGGCTCGACATATCAGCGCTCCTGGATGTTTTGGGTTGCGGCGGCTGTTACAGCGGTTGAAAGTGCCGGGACTGCATGTGCCCGGGCTGAACGCTTGAGGGACTCCGAGAGTTTCGTCAGGATCCGTGCCGTGTCCTCGGCATCCTCCTGGCTCCAATCGCTGAGGTAATCCTGCAGCGTGGCCGTGCGGTGCTCTTCGATTTTCCGGAGCTTTTCCGCGCCCGCCGGCGACAGGGCAACCAACTGGGCGCGGCCGTCGTCGGGATCCTGCCGCCGGATGACGTAACCCTGCTCTTCAAGGTCCGCGATATGGCGGCTGAGGACGGGGGCGCTGACGCCGAGCCGCGCCGCAAGCTGGGTGGCGCGGGATTCCCCCTCCCCCACGAACCTGAGCACACCCTGCAGCGCAACCCCGGTGTCCTGTCCGCGGAAGCTCGCTGCGGCGACACATCGGACCACCCTTTGGAGGTCGAAGATGCGGTAGACAAGGTCCGCTGCGGTGTCCGGGGCGACTGCCATGATTGAGCCCTCCTCTTTTGTTTGCCTGAGGCAACTATATCCCTAAAGTGATTGCTTTGGGAAACTAAAGAAGAAGATGGCAGGTTCAACGGCCCTTAAACGCCAAGCGCGAACCGGCAGCTAACGCCCTCAAATTTGCTTGAGGAGGGTATTAGCTGCCAGTTCGCGCGTGGTTGGTGCTTGGTGTTCAGCCGTCCAGGTGGGTGGGGCCGAACATCTTGAGCAGGGTTTCAACGACGACGACGTTGGGTCCGTCGGAAGCGAAGCCCGCCTTGAGCGCGTCCCCGACGTCCTCGGGGGCCACTCGTGTGGCTGGCACACCGAACGCCTCGGCGAGCTTCACGAAGTCGGGACGCGCGAGCTCGGTGGCCGTGGCCTTGCCGAACGCGCCCACCATGTATTCGCGCAGGATGCCGTAGCCGCCGTCATCCACGATCAGCCAGGTGACCGGGATGTTGTGCTGCTTGGCGGTGGCGAGTTCGGAAATGGAGTACATGGATGAACCGTCACCGGACACGGCAAGCACTCGGCCAGGTTTGCCAAGCGTTTCCAGCCCGACGGCGCCGCCGATGGCTGCCGGGAAGCCATAACCCAGGCCGCCCGCACCCTGGGCGGAGTGGAACTGGCCCTGCCGTGCATCCCAGCAGCTCCAGCCCCAGTACGCGGAGATGGTCATGTCCCAGAAGGTCTGCATGTCCGCGGGGACGGCTTCGCGGATGTCTGCCATGAACTTCAGCTCTTTGCCCAGGTCCTGGGATTCGAGCCTTGCCTTGACCTTGGCGAGCGTGCCCTTCACCAGGTGTTCGGGGGCGGTCCCGTGCCAGCTGCGGGTGGTGTCGACGGGCGCGACCAGGGCTTCGTCGAGGGCGGTGAGCGCCTGGCCGGCGTCGGCGCGGATGCCCAGGCCGGGGCTGTTCGATTCGAGGACGCGCGGTTCGGCGTCGATCTGGATGATGCGGCCGCGCGGCGCGAACGTGAAGTAGTTGGACGTGACCTCGCCGAGGGACGAGCCAATGACAATCAGGACGTCGGCATCCTCCAGGAGGTCCGTCATGTGGCGGTCCTCGATCCAGGACTGAAGCGAGAGCTCATGGTTCCACGGGAAGGCGCCGTTGCCGCCCGGCGTGCAGATGACCGGTGCCCGCAGCTTTTCGGCAATCGAGAGCAGCGATTTTTCGGCCTGGCCCCGCCGGGTACCGCCACCGGCGATGATGGCGGGACGTTCCGCCGTCGACAGCCATTTCACCGCTTCCCGGACCAGCTCCACGCGGGGCGGGTTGTCCGCTGCTTCGGCGAGCGCGTCCTCCACCGGGGGCACCATGATGGGATCCAGCAGCACGTTCTGCGGGATTTCCAGCCAGACCGGGCCCTGCGGCGAGGAGATGGCTTCAGTCCAGGCATCCTGGATGGCCGACGGAATGCCCGACGCGTGCTGGATCAGGCGCTGGCTCTTGGTGACGTTCGCGGCCGAGGCCTTCTGGTCATCGAGCTGGTGCAGCATGCCTTTGCGGCGGGCGCCCAGTCCCTCGAGCGGGATCTGGCTGGCCACCACCACCATTGGCACACCCGTGGCATAGGCCTCCTGCAGGCCGGCCAGGGACGTCAGCGCACCGGGTCCGGTGGACAGGAATAGCACACCCACTTCACCGGTGGCGCGGGAATACCCGTCCGCGGCGAAGGCGCTGTTGTTCTCCACGCGGGAGGACACAAAGTGCAGGTTGCCGCGGCCCATGGCGTCAAACAGGCCGAGCGCGTGCTGGCCCGGGATTCCAAAGACGGTCTTGGCGCCGAGCGCTTCAAGGGTTTCGACGACGAGGTCCCCGCCGTTGCGCTGGCTGGTCCGTCTGTTGTCCCCTGCGGGCGCAGCTGCTGCGCCCGGATCGAAATCAATCATGGTGGCTACTCCTTGGTTCCGGCGGCGAACCCGGCAGGATGGCGGGCTTCTTGGCCGAGAGCTTGCGCGGCGTAGCCGTTGGCTGTCCCGAACCGGTCACCTTCAACAGCATTGTCCGCCATCAGGGTGATCAGTTCATAGGCCACATGGCTGGCAGCCACGCCGGTGATTTCGGCATGGTCGTACGCAGGAGCAACCTCGACGACGTCGGCGCCCACCAGGTTCAGGCCGCGGAAGCCCCTGATAATTTCCAGGAGTTCCCGGCTGGTGATGCCGCCGGCCTCCGGGGTACCGGTACCGGGCGCATGTGCGGGGTCCAGGACGTCGATGTCCACGGAAATGTAGAGCGGGCGGTTGCCGATCCGGTCGCGGACCTTGGCCACCGTCTCGAGGACGCCCTGGTAGTAGACGTCAGCGGAGGTGACGATGCCGAACCCGAAGCGGTGGTCGTCGTCGAGATCCTTTTTGCCGTAGAGCGGGCCGCGGGTGCCGATGTGGCTGATCGCTTCCGTGTCCAGGATGCCTTCTTCAACGGCCCGGCGGAACGGCGTACCGTGGGTGTATTCGGCGCCGAAGTAGGTGTCCCACGTGTCGAGGTGGGCATCGAAGTGCAGCATGGCGATGGGGCCGCCGGCCCGCTCGGCGGCTGCGCGAAGCAACGGCAGGGCAATGGTGTGGTCCCCGCCGAGCGTCACCAGCTTGCTGCCAGCCGCGGTGAGTTCCAGGGCGTTCTGCTGGATGGTTTCGATGGCTTCGTTGATATTGAAGGGGTTGACCGCCATGTCGCCGGCGTCAGCCACCTGGACGTTTTCGAAGGGGCTGACGTCCCAGGCCGGGTTGTAGGGCCGGAGCAGCCGGCTGGCCTCGCGGACGTGGTTGGCGCCGAACCGTGCGCCGGGGCGGTACGAAACACCCGAGTCGAAGGGCACTCCCACCACCGTCACGTCAGCCTTGGCCACCTGGTCCAGGCGCGGCAGGCGGGCGTAGGTTGCAGCGCCGGCATAGCGCGGGATACGGGATGAATCGATGGGGCCAAGGTTGCCGTTGGCTTCGATGCGCAGCTCTTTCAAAATGAGCCTCTCCTTCGAGGATTGATCGGCGGGTGTGACAGCCATCATAGCCTGAAGTTTTCTTATGCGCATCAGTTGTTTACAAAACTCTCCCTCGAAAACCGGAAGAGCTTGGCGCCATAACGGCGCGCGTCCGAAGAACCGCCTACCGGCTGGCGGCGGGGACCAGGACCCAGAGAACCTCGACGGCCTCGTCGGTGGGATTGACCCACGTATGCGGTTCGCGGCCCGGGAAGGTCACGGTGTCGCCGGTGCTGAGCTCGTATTCCTCGTTGGTCAGGATCAGCCGGATGCGTCCCTTGATCACATGGAGAACATCAACGTCGCAGTCCACGGCGTAGAGCTCAGCCTCGCCGCGGCCATGCGGCTCGATGATGGCCTGGATGATCTGGATGCGCCGTTCGGAACGGGCAGTCAGCAGCCGCTCCACGATGCCTTCGCCACCGAGGGAGATACGGGGCCCGTCGTTCCGCTTGGTCAGGTGTGTTTCCGGGGCCACAAACAAATCGCCGATGGAGATGGACAGGACCTGGCACAGGGTCACCAGGGACGCGACCGACGGCGACGTAAGGTCACGTTCCACGCGGCTGAGGAAGCCCTTGGTCAGGCCGGTGGCGTCGGCAACCTGCTCGATGGTCAGCCGCTGGGACTGCCGGGCGGCACGGATTCGGGAACCGATGGCAACGGGAACGTTGCTCGGCTCAACTGGCAGTGCCTTCATGTGCGGACCTTTCATGGCCGGCGATGCGGCCCCATCTCTGGAGCAATCCTAATGGCCAGCAGCAGACGTGACACCGCGAGCGCGGCGGCGAACAACAGATAGTGCGGCGGACCTTGACTGTTGCGTCGGTCACAGCATACGCTTCCCGGCAACAAGTGTTGCCCGTGAGGCAATATTTAAGGCACTCTTCCTCCCAATTCCACAAGAGCGGCGGAATACCGGCGTCCCGAGCAGCGCCGCCGGGACTCCAGAAACGCTGCAGATCAGCTCCAAGGAGCCCCAAATGGACGCTAACTTCGTCAACATCGCCATAGTGGTGGTGTACCTCGTCGCCATGCTTGCCTTCGGCTGGTGGGGCAAGTCCCGCACCAAGAACAACAGCGACTTCCTCGTTGCCGGCCGCCGCCTGGGACCCTTCCTCTACACAGGCACCATGGCCGCCGTCGTCCTCGGTGGAGCCTCCACCGTGGGCGGCGTGGGCCTTGGCTACAAGTTCGGTATCTCCGGCATGTGGCTGGTGGTGGCCATCGGCGCCGGTGTGCTGCTGCTCAGCCTCCTCTTCGCCGGCACCATCCAAAAGCTGAAGATCTACACCGTCTCCCAGATGCTCACCCTTCGCTACGGCAGCAAGGCCACGCAGACCTCGGGCATCGTCATGCTGGCCTACACGCTCATGCTATGCGCCACGTCCACCAGCGCCTACGCCACCATCTTCGTGGTCCTCTTCGGCTGGGAGCGCTGGCTCGCCATCGCCATCGGCGGCGCCATCGTCCTGGTGTACTCCACCATCGGCGGCATGTGGTCCATCACCCTCGCGGACCAGGTGCAGTTCGTCATCAAGACCGTGGGCATCTTCGCCCTGATGCTGCCGTTCACCCTCAACGCAGCGGGCGGCCTCGACGGCATCCGCAGCCGCGTGGATGAGAGCTTCTTCCAGATGGACGGCATCGGCATCCAGACCATCATCACGTACTTCGTGGTGTACACACTGGGCCTGCTGATCGGCCAGGACATCTGGCAGCGCGTGTTCACCGCCAAGACCCCCGGCGTAGCCCGCTGGGGCGGCGCCACCGCAGGCATCTACTGCATCCTCTACGGTGTAGCCGGCGCCCTGATCGGCATGGCGGCGAGCGTTGCCTTGTCCGGCATGGAGATCGCGGCCAAGGACGACGTCTACGCCGAGGTTGCGCAGACAATCCTGCCCGTCGGCATCGGCGGTCTGGTGCTCGCCGCCGCCGTGGCAGCGATGATGTCCACCGCCTCCGGCGCCCTGATCGCCGCGGCCACGGTTGCCCGTGCCGACGTCCTGCCGTTTGTTGCCAGCTGGTTCGGTAAAGACATCAACACGGACGACACCGACAATCCCGAGCACGACGTCAGGGCCAACCGTCTCTGGGTCCTGTCCCTCGGCATCGTGGCCATCCTGATCGCCATCATCACCAAGGACGTGGTTGCAGCGCTGACCATCGCGTACGACATCCTGGTGGGCGGCCTCCTGGTGGCCATCCTCGGCGGCCTGGTGTGGAAGCGCGGCACCGGCATCGCGGCCGCGGCCTCCATGGCAGTGGGCACAGTGGTCACGCTCGGCACCATGATTGTGCTCGAGATCAACGCGAAGGCACCGCTGGACGGCGTCTTCGCCAACGAGCCGATCTACTTCGGCCTGATCAGCTCGGCCGTGGTCTACGTGGCGGTCTCGCTGCTCACCACACCCACGGAACCCCAGGTTATGCGCAACTGGGTCCGGCGCGTCGCCGGCCAGGACAACGAGGAAGTTCCGGCGATGGCTCCGGCGCCGTAATCTCGACAGGCCCGGTCACCGGAGACAGGCTCGATCAAACGCAGAGCCCGTTCACCGCAGAGTACGACGGCGGCACTCCCCTTCGCTTCCCGGCGAACCGGAGTGCCGCCGTCGTTCGTTCTATTCCGTTCCGCGGAACTCGTCCTCATCGAGTGGAACCACACGCTCCTCGGCGTCCACTGCTACCGGGGGCGTGGGAACCACCGCTTCTTCGGCGTCCAGGAATTCGTCCTCGGTGTCCCAGTCGTCTTCGCTGACCGGTACGTCCTCGGCGTAGTCATAAGCGGGATCCGATTCAACAGATTCCAGGTGCGGCATGTCCGGGTGCTGTCCGGTGGTACTCATGATTCGACCTCCGTTTGTTCGCCTGACCTGCTGTCTCGGTGGGCCCGGGCGGACGCCACTCTTTCATCACAGCACCGCCGGCGAGCCCGGTCAAGAGCCGCCGCAACCTGGCCGGGCATACCCGGCGGACCGACATATTTTGAGGGAAACCTAAACTCCGCAGTGAGGGCAGCCAGCCGAAAATCCGCGGAATTCCGCGGTAAGCTGGGCGGTGCAATGGGGCCGAACCATGCCCATCCAGCACAGGAGCCTTGCGTGTCTCAGCACCCCAATCCCCACCAAGCCCGGCCCGCGGAATCCAACCCGTCCGCGCCGCAGCCCACCCCGGCCGACCTCCGCCGGTGGCGCCAGTACCTGGCGGACGAACGGGCAGAGGCCGCCGTCTACCGCGATCTCGCCCAGAACCGCGACGGCGAGGAGCGCGCCATCCTGCTGGCCCTCGCCGAAGCCGAAGGACGGCACGAAGCCCACTGGCTGCGGCTCCTCGGCGACCACGCCCAAAAGTCTCGGCCGGCATCCCTCCGCAGCCAGTTCCTGGGCTTCCTGGCCCGCCACTTCGGCTCCGTTTTCGTCCTTGCCCTCGCCCAACGCGCTGAAGGCCGCTCCCCCTACGCCTTGGATCCCAACGCCACGGACGCCATGGCAGCGGATGAACAGATCCATGAGGAAGTGGTCCGCGGCCTCGCAACCCGTGGCCGCAACCGGCTCGCCGGCACGTTCCGTGCCGCCGTTTTTGGCGCCAACGATGGCCTGGTCAGCAACCTCTCACTGGTGGTGGGCATGGCCGCTTCCGGAGTGGCAAGCGGTGTGGTGCTGCTCAGCGGTGTGGCAGGGCTCCTCGCCGGTGCAATGTCCATGGCCGCGGGCGAGTTTGTCTCCGTGCGGTCCCAGCGCGAGCTCCTGGCAGCCACGCGTCCCACCCAGATCACCCTCGCCGCCGCCCCGAAACTGGACATCGAACACAACGAACTTATGCTCGTCTACCTGGCGCGCGGGATGTCCCACGAAGCGGCCGAACACCGCGTGGCGGAACGCATGGGCCTGCTGAACTGTGACTGCGATCCCAGCCTGTCGCTGCAGCCCGAGCTGCCGGAGGCGGAAGACCAGCATGAGGCCGTGGGCACCGCGTGGGGGGCGGCGCTTTCCAGCTTCTGCTTTTTCGCGTCCGGCGCCGTGGTCCCCATCCTGCCGTTCCTGTTCGGCCTGACCGGGGTGGCCGCCCTCGTGGTAGCCGCGGTGCTGGTGGGGCTGGCGCTGCTGACCACCGGTGGAATCGTGGGCCTGCTGTCCGGGACGTCGCCGCTGACGCGCGGGTTGCGCCAGCTGGGCATCGGCCTGGGCGCCGCCGCCGTGACCTACGTGCTGGGGCTGGCCTTCGGCACCGTGGTGGGGTAGCAGCCGCGGGCGCGGCGAAAGCCGGCCAGGAGCTAGCCGCCCAGCACCGCGAGCGCCTCGTCCAGACTGTCCACCAGGAAAATCCGGTCCTCCATGGCCCGTCCGGCAGCCAGCCGTTGGAGCATGGGCCACGCGGGATACTCGTGCTCCCAGTGGCGTCGTCCCACCAGCACCATCGGTGTCACGGCTTCGCGGGCGCTGTGGTAGTTCTCGCAGGCGTCCTGGAACATTTCCTGCACGGTGCCGGCCGCTCCCGGCAGGAAGATGATGCCGCCGTCGCACAGTTCGAGCAGGATCGCCTCATGGATGGCGTTGGCTGTGGGTCGCAAAATAGTTGGGCGGTTCATGCCCGTAGAACCAGGTGGGGATTCCCAGCGACGGCGGCCGCCTCGCGTGCCCACGCGGACACCAGCGCCGAGGCCAGGGTGGCGTCCAGCCGGTTGCGCTGCCCCGGGCTGCTCCACTGGTACACCAGGGCGTCAGGCAGCTACTCATAGGGTGAAGTTTCCAGGCCTACGTACAGTTCCTGCGGCGTATAGAGCCGCGCCCGGTAGGGATCGAATGGCACCTTCCACGTCCAGGGTTTCCAGCGCCGCGTTCCGGCCACGCAGATCCGGGGACTGGGCGTGCCAGCCGTGCATGGCCACCGCTACAACAACGACCAGCCGGTCGAAGGCCTCCAGGCTCTCAACCTCTAAGGTCCGCGGGCTGGGGACCAGGCCACCGGAGGGGTTCACGCCGCGGACCTAGCTTGCCGCTCCGGCCGCCCCGGCTACGTGCGCTTCCAGCCGGGCCAAGGTCTTTTCGATGCTGACGGGGTGGCGGCGCAGATATCCTGCCAGCCGGAGGAAAACCTTGCCGCGGACCGCCCTGGCGTCCCATTGTTCGGTCACGCGCGTGCCGACAGTACCGTCGGCGCCGGTGGCCGGTTCCAAGACGTAGCGCCACACGTGGCCGTAGAAATGGCGCCAGGCGACGCGCCGGCCTTCCTCGAATTCGCAGACCGTGTTCAGGATCTTGTAGTCCACGGCCATGTTCATTTCCATGCCGAACCGGGCTCCGAGGCTCAGCCGTTCCGGGCCGCGAGGCTGGGCACCCTTCACCGTGCCGGAACCGTCGATCGCGCTGTGCAGCGCCGGTGTGGCCAGGACTTCAAAGATCACGTTGGGCGGAGCAGCGATGAAGCGTTCACGGGACACAAGGTATCGGTTGTTCATCACCCCAGCCTAGGACCACGGGCACCAATGGCAGCGCGCCGGCCAGTGCAGCCGCGGTGGTCCGGTTCCGCACGGTACGCATTGTGCAACAGCACGGCCATAGCCTTGACCGCCGAAGTTCGGCTGATATTATCAATAAAGGCAGTATGTCCTATCAAGCGAACATAGTAGGACATGGATTCCCTCCCGGGCCTCGGGCGGGCACCAGCTTCCGGCATGGAACGAGGAATATCTAGTGGCGAATCAACTTGGTCTCATCATCGACCGATCCTCGCCTGTGCCCCTGTACCACCAGGTGGTACAGGGTATCGAGGCCGCCATCCACAGCGGAATCCTGGAACCCGGCAGCCGGCTGGAGAACGAAATCGATCTCGCGGCCCAGCTGAACCTCTCCCGGCCCACGATGCGCAAAGCCATGGACGAACTGGTCCGCTCCGGATTGCTGGTCCGCAAGCGCGGCGTGGGCACCCAGGTGGTCTCCAGCCAGGTCCGCCGTCCCCTGGAACTCTCCAGCCTGTTCGATGACCTCTCCAATAACGGCAAGAAGCCCACCACCCAGGTGTTGACCTTCTCCCACATGGAGGCCGACGCAGCGACGCTCGCCACCCTCCAACTGCCGGCCGGGTCCAAGGTTTACCACTTCACCCGGCTGCGGAAAGTGGGCGGTAAGCCCCTTGCCCTGATGGAGAACTGGGTCCGGGACGACATCGCCAGCATGGACGAAGCCATGCTGGCCTCTGAGGGGCTCTACGCCATTCTTCGCCGCGGCGGCGTGAACTTCCGCCTGGCCTCGCAAAGAATCGGCGCGATGATCGCCAACGACTACCAGGCGCGCCTGCTGGAGGCCGAGGTTAATTCCGCCCTGGTCACCATGGAACGCACCGCAACAGACGACGCCGGCCGCCGGGTAGAAACCGGACACCACGTGTACCGGGCGGATTCTTACAGCTTTGAAATGACACTCGTACAGCGATAGCGCAAGGAATATATCAATGACTAACTGGGTCTACCCCCTGGGCAGCGCCGCCGACGGCGGTTGGGACATCTCGCTCGGAACCTCCGATTCAACCCTGGCCGTGGACGGCTGGGCCCATACGGGCCTGAAGGTGGCCACCTTAACTGCAGGGGCCGCCGTCGTTCTCCCGGCAGCGGACGAGGAGCGGATAGTGGTCCCGCTCAACGGCTCCTTCACCGTCTCCGTGGACGGTGAAGAGTATGTCCTGAAAGGGCGGACGTCCGTGTTCCACGGCCCCAGCGACGTGCTGTACTCGGGAACGGGCCGAGCCGTCACCGTCAGTTCCGAGGACGGCGGCAGGTTTGCCGTTGCCACAGCTCCGGCCAAAGCCTCCTATCCCACCCGCCTTGTCACGGCGGCGGAGACACCCGTGGAACTGCGCGGGGCCGGCAACTGCTCCCGCCAGGTCCATAACTTCGGCACGCCTGCGGCCCTCGAGGCTGACCGTTTCATCGTGTGTGAAGTCCTCACCCCCGCCGGGAACTGGTCCTCCTACCCTCCGCACAAGCACGATGAGGAAAAGGACGGCGAAACGAACCTCGAGGAGATCTATTACTTCGAGACGCAGGTGGCTGCGGGTTCCGGGGCACCCGCCGACGCCGATGCCATCGGATACCAGCGCGTATACGCCTCGGATGAGCGTCCCATCGACGTGTCCGCCGAGGTCCGCACGGGCGACGTCGTACTGGTCCCCTACGGTTGGCACGGCCCCGCCATGGCGGCCCCCGGCTACGACCTGTACTACCTGAACGTGATGGCTGGCCCCGGTTCGGTCCGTGAATGGCTCATCAGCGACGACCCGCACC
The DNA here is from genome assembly GCF_055412845.1 of Pseudarthrobacter adonitolis. Lineage (NCBI taxonomy): Bacteria > Bacillati > Actinomycetota > Actinomycetes > Micrococcales > Micrococcaceae > Pseudarthrobacter > Pseudarthrobacter adonitolis. The sequence goes on from NZ_JBVAYW010000015.1 coordinate 83,245, forward strand.
ACGGCTGGGTCCGCCAAAGCTGGAACGGCCAGGACATCGATCCCCGGCTGCCGTTCGGCACTTAGACAGGTTCGGCGCGTAGGCAGGCAGAACCCAAAAAACTCCCCTTCGGAACATGGTTCCGGAGGGGAGTCTTTTTCGTGGGCCGCCTGGCTTGCCTAGCCAGGGCTCGCCTAGCCAGCCTTGGCCGCGGCCAGCACCACCCTGACCGGGACGCCCGTGGCCAGCGATTCCTGCGCGGCGTCAGCGCTTCGCCCACATCTCCATGAACTGGCACGGAAGACCACTCCGTACAGGCCGGCCCCTCTTCCGGGTCCATTATTCGCGGCCTTGCTCGCCGGTTTTCACAGCCGGAGTCTGGCCTATTTCTTATGGACGATGTAGATGGCGCCGGTTGTGACGTCTTCCTCAAGCGCCTCGAGGGTCCGGCCCCGGGTTTCGGGGACCTGGGTATAGATGAAGATCAGCGCCAGGATGCCGATGACGCCGAAGAGGAAGAAGGTCCCTGTGATGCCGACCGCCGCCACCAGGGACGGGAAGAACAAGCCGAGGAAGGCATTGGCGATCCACAGGCAGAAGATGGAGACGCCGATCGCGAAGCCGCGGATGTGCAGTGGGAAGATCTCCGAGAGCATCACCCACACGGCGATGTTGAGGAACGTCTGCATCGAGCCCACGAAGGCAACCACCAGGAAGAGGATCACGAACGGCCGTGCCGGGTCGCCGACCGGCAGGGCGATCGAGGCAATGCCGATGAGGAAGTGGCAGATCGTGGTCAGAATGAAGCCGGTAATGAGGGTGGTGCGGCGGTTGATGCGCTGCATCAGGGAGAGCCCGATGATTCCGCCGATGACGGCGATGACGCCGGGGGCGATGTTGGCGATAAGCGCGGCGCCCGAGTCGAAACCGGCCTCGATGAGCACGGACTGGCCGTAGTACATGATCGAGTTGATGCCGGTGAACTGCTGCGCGACGCCCAGGCCGATCCCGACGAGGAGGATGCGCAGGATCCACTTGTTCTTCAGCGCGCCCCAGCCGGAGATGTTCATCTGCTTTTCCTCTTCTGTGAGGTGCTTGACGTCAGCCATTTCCGCGGCGGCACGCTCGGGCGAACGGATTGTGGAGAGAACATCCAGGGCTTCCTGGGTGCGGTGCTGGGAGATGAGCCAGCGCGGGGACTCGGGCATCCGAAGCATGCCGACGAACAGGGCAATGGCGGGCAGCGCGGCGACGGCGAGCATGATCCGCCAGACCCCGGGGATTTCTCCCCAGACGTTGCCGATGATCGCGTTGATGACGAACGCCGCGAGCTGGCCGATGACGATCATGAGCTCGTTGCGGCCCGCGATCGAGCCGCGGATCTCGTAGGGTGCGAGCTCGGCGAGGTACACCGGGACCACCGAGGAGGCACCGCCGACAGCGAGGCCCAGGATGACGCGGCCGACGACCATGACCTCGAAGTTCGGTGCGACCACGCAGGCCAGGGTGCCGGTGAGGAACAGGACGGCCAAGAGGACGATCGTCTTTCGGCGGCCCCAAGTGTCGGAAAGGCGGCCGCTTCCCACGGCGCCGGCCGCTGCTCCGAAGAGCAGGGAGCTTGTGACGACTCCCTCCGTGAGCGCGGTCAGGCCGAGTTCGGCGGTCATCGGCCTGAGCGCGCCGTTGATCACGCCGGTGTCATAGCCGAACAGCAGGCCACCGAACGTGGCAACAAGGGCAACCATGCCAAGACGCTTGCGATGAGGCCCGTCAGTCAAAGGCGGCAGCGCGGCCGGTCTAGACGATCCGCTTTGCACATGGGCAGTAGCCATCAGGGACTCCTTTGTCGGGGTTTCGCGGAAGACGTGATCCGCATCTCAGCAATACTAGCGAACAAATCCTTAAATGTAAGGACAAACTGACAAACTTCGTAACCTGTGCTCATAACAACCTCTCACGCGGCCGGTGACGCAGAAGTTGGCGTACCGCCGCCACTGTCGCCTTCGCACCGGACATGTGGCTGCGCACCATCTGTTCAAAGTCCATGCGGTAGACATGGTCCGAGGTTTTCCGTAGAACGAAGTCGACGAGGTGCCGCCGTTGATGACCGGACCCCGAGCACGGTGCTGTCCGGGGATCCGGACGGGTATACACGTGATGTCGATGCTTTGGGTGCTTTGGATGGAATGCGTCGCCTGGTGAGGTTCAGCGGTTAGCTCTGGCGGGAATAGGATTCCCACTTGTGGGCCTGGTGTTCGCCGTCGACGAAGCGGACGGTGCCTGATTTGGACCGCATCACGATCGACTGGGTCAGCACCTTGTCCTTGGCGTAG
>NZ_JBVAYW010000016.1:0-81872 GCF_055412845.1 Pseudarthrobacter adonitolis
AAGCAATGGCGCGGCCTCGCCACCCGCTACGACAAGCTCGCTCTGACCTACCGCGGCGGAGTCGTCCTCCGCGCCATCACCATCTGGCTCAAGGAATTAGGAGACATGCCCTAGCCGAACTGGGGCTTCTCCCTAGCTGCCCACACCACAGTCTGACCGCCAACGCCACGTGACGACAGGGCGGGGTCGCGCCAACCCGCCATGCCGCAAGGATCCGTTCGCGCCGGGTGGGTGTCGCGGAGAGCCCCCAACGGACTAGATTCATAAGCAAGATGACTAATTTAGGCAAAGAGGCACAGGCGACCGCGTACTGGACTACGGGCCCGGAGCATGGCGAGCTCAGGGGCGAGACACTGCCTGCCCCCGGGCCCGGCGAAGCTTTGGTCCGCACGCTGTATTCAGGCATCAGCAAGGGCACGGAAATTGTTGTCCACACTGGCTCCGTCCCGCCCCGCGTGGCTGAGGAGATGCGCGCGCCGCACCAGGAAGGCAGCTTCCCGTCGCCCGTGAAATTCGGCTATCTCTCGGTGGGAATCGTGGAGGAGGGGCCCGAAGGCTGGGCGGGCCAGAAGGTCTTCTGCCTCAATCCACATCAGGACCGCTACGTCATGTCCACTAACGCCCTCACCAGGATTCCCGACGGCGTTCCGGCCCGCCGTGCCGTCCTCACCGGCACTGTGGAAACCGCCATCAATGCCCTCTGGGAAGCCGGGCCGAGGCTGGGGGACCGGATCGCCGTGGTCGGCGCCGGTCTGGTGGGCGGGATGGTGGCCACGCTCCTGCGCACTTTCCCGCTGGCCCGCCTCCAGCTCGTGGACCTGGACCCGGAACGTGCGCACCTGGCGGACAAGCTAGGCGTGGAGTTCGCCCACCCGGATGATGCTAAACCTGACTGCGACATCGTGTTCCACTGCTCTGCGGCCCAGGAAGGCCTCGAACGCAGCCTGCAGCTTGCCGGCGATGAGGGGGAGATCATCGAGATGTCCTGGTACGCCAACCGCAAGGTCACGCTGCCGCTCGGTGAGGACTTTCACGCACGCCGGCTCTCCATCCGGGCCAGCCAGGTGGGGGTCGTTGCCCGGGCACGGCGACACCGCCGGACCACGGCCGAGCGCCTCGAATTGGCTGTTGAGCTCCTCAAGGACCCGGTCTTCGATGCCTTCCTCACCGGCGCGTCTCCGTTCACGGACCTGCCGGCAGTAGTGCAGAACCTCGCCGACGGCACGCTCGAAGCCCTGTGCCATGTGATCGAATACCCCAACGCTGACAGCCCCGAACGAACCGACCGCAGTACCGACCCCAAAGACAGGAAGTAGCCCGTGTTCAGCCTGACCGTCCGACGCCATTTTATGATCGCCCACAGCCTCCCGCGGGAGGCATTTGGCCCGGCCCAGGCCCTCCACGGGGCGACGTTCGTGGCGGAGGTGACGTTTCGCCGTCGTGCGCTGAACCAGGACTCGATCGTCCTGGACATCGGGGCTGCCGGCGGCATCATCGAGAACGTGCTGTCCGGCCTCAACTACAAAAACCTGGACGAACACCCGGACTTCGAAGGCAAGCTCAGCACCACCGAGGCACTTGCCGAGTACATCGTCCACGCCGTCGCAGCCAAGCTCAAGGATGACGACGACGGCCGCGAGCTCGCGGGGATCGACGTCACCCTGCGTGAGAATCCGGACGCTTGGGCCACCTACACCTACGACCCGTCCGCCTGATCCCATGCTGGTCAGGTTCCTGGTCCCCGCCAACATCCGCCACAACTCCGGCGGCAACGTCTACAACGCGCGGCTCACCCAAGACCTGCGAACGTTGGGGGTTGCCGTGGAGATACTGGCGGTGGAAGGTTCCTGGCCTGACGCCAGCGCTAAAGAACGACGGCGGCTGGGCGGCCTGCTGGGCGCCTGGGACCCCGGGGCGGACCAACCGCGGGCGGACATCACCCCGGAAACGGTCACCCTCGTGGACGGGCTGATTGCGTGCGGGGCCCCTGACGAACTGGAGTACGCCGCGGCCGCCGGACAACACACCTGGGTCCTGCAGCACATGCCGTCGCCCAGCCATGCCGACGGCGAAGGGCGGGCACTGCGCGCGGCCGCCGGAGTGATCTGCACCAGTTCGTCCGCAGCGGCCTCGGCGACAGAAAAGCACGGACTCCCCGCCAGCCGGGTTGCCCTGCCCGGCACGGACCCTGCACCCGTGGCGTCAGGTTCGGGCCCGCCCCACATCATTGCGGTGGCCGCGCTGCTGCCCAACAAGGACCAGTTGCTGACCGTGGCCGCGCTGGCCAGGCTCCAGGACCTCGCCTGGACAGCGTCTCTGGTGGGAACGGACGACGCCGACCCCGCCTACGCGGCACAGGTCCGGGCAGCCATTTCCTCCTATGGATTGGAGGGCAGGGTGCGCGTAACCGGCCAACTCGTCGGGACCGCTCTGGCGGACGAATGGGATCGGACGGACCTGAGCGTGCTTGTGTCCCGGGCCGAAGCCTTTGGACTTGTGGTGACGGAATCGCTGGCCCGAGGCATTCCCGTCATCGTGCGGGAGGGAACCGGGGCCGTGGACGCGTTGGGCCTCGCTGGAAGACTTGCGGGAAGACTGGACGGCGAGCGTGATGGTGAGCCTGATGGTGGGGCATATGCGGTGCCGGGAGCCGCCGTCGGACTCGCCGGAACTGAAGACAGCGGACGCGAAGACAGCCGCCCGGACGTCCTCGTTGCCGTGATCCGGCAGTGGCTGCTGGACGGAACTCTCCGCGCCGGCTGGCGTGCGGCTGCCCTCGCTGCACGGGAACAGTTGCCCGGCTGGGACTCCACCGCCCGGAACGTCCTGGAGATCCTTGGTGCGCCCGCCAAAGAAGTGCACGCTGAAGAAGCGCCGGCCAACGAAGCGCCTCCCGAAGAATCGCCTCCTGAAGAAACCCCGGCCGAGGGGATGCCTACCGCCGCGGGGACGGCCAGTGGACAATAAGCCATGACCACGCACCCGACCTCCGCCACCGTCTTGATCCCACAAGCACTGATCCCACAAGCGCTGAGCCAAGAAGCCCCGGATCCGCAGGTGCTCACCCCTGAACTCCTCAGGGCATGGGCCTGGCACAAGCAGGGCCTCGACGGCACACTGCAGGGCGCGGACGCCGCCGACGTGTTCACCAGAGCAGGCTGGGCACGTTCCGTCGGCGGAGCCAACCCGTACCTCACGCTCTTTGCCCGCGCCGGCACAAGCCGCGCGCAGGCTGATGCCGACGTCCTGTCCCTGAAAATCCATGAGCTTCCCACCGCCCGGGGCTGTACGTATGTGCTGGGGCGCGATGACTTTGCGTGGGGTCTCCAGATCGGCCGGGACGCCGCCGTGGCACCGTTCCGAGTGTTGGCAAGAATGGGCGTCCAGCGCGGCGAGATCAAGCTGCTGGAGGAGGAGGTCCTCCACGCCCTGGCCGAAGCCGGCAGCCCACTGGACCCCAAGCAGCTCAAGGACCTGCTGGGCGATTCGGTCCGGAACCTCGGCGAAGAGGGCAAAAAGAAGGGCGCCGCTACCACGTTGCCGACGGCGTTGGGCCTCCTCCAGACGGACGGCCGGATCCGGCGCGTGCCCGCCAACGGCCGGCTGGATCAGCAGCGTTACGCCTATACGCTGTGGGGGCTGCCGCCGACCGCCATGGACGACGACGCCGCCCGAAGCCTCCTGCTGGAGCGCTATCTCGGCTGGACTGGAGGTGCCACGGTCAAACAGTCGCAATGGTTCACCGGGTTCACCCTGGCCCACACCAAAGCGGCGTTGGCCGCCACTGGGGCGTTAGAGATTCCCACCGCGAACGCTGAGGTGCTGTGGATGCTGCCCGACGACGTCGGGCGCCTTGCGTCGTTCGAGGCGCCGGCGGAGGAACAGATTCAGCTGTTGGCCGGCACGGACTCGTTGGTCCTGCTCCGCAGGAACTCAGGGGATCTGTTTGCCGACCAGGACAAGGGCAAGAACGTCCTGGGTTCCACGTTGGCTTTGCAGGCTGACCTGCCGGACCACCCCATCTTCGACCGCGGCCGGATCATCGGGCTGTGGCAATACGATCCCGGGAAATCACGGATTGCCCATTGGCTCTTTGACGGGGCCACACCCGCAGTATCCCGGCGCATCGCCGACGTAGAGGCCTGGATCCGGGACGGGCTGGGCGACTTCCGCTCGTTCAGCCTCGACTCACCGGCCTCGCGCCAGAACAGGATCGACGCCCTGAATGCCGCTGGCTGAGAGGCGTCGCAGACGGCCTGTGACCTGTTACAGCCGGCCTGCGACCCGTTACAGCTGGCTGCGGTGCGCTGCGAAAAAGTCCCTGAGGACCGCTCCGCACTCCTCTTCCCTGACGCCGCCGTACACCTCAACCCAGTGGTTGAGCCGGCGCTCGCGGAGGACATCGAACACCGAGCCCGCCGCTCCGGCTTTCTCGTCCCAGGCGCCGAAGACCACACGGGGAATCCTGGCCAGCACCACCGCGCCGGCGCACATGGCGCACGGCTCCAGTGTCACCACGAGCGTGCAGTCCGCCAGCCGCCATCCGTCCCCGGTGCCGCCGTCGAGCTTGGACAAGGCACGCAACCGGTCCGCCGCCTGGCGGATGGCCACCACCTCGGCGTGGGCGGTGGGGTCTCCCAGCTCTTCCCGCTGGTTCCGTCCGGAACCCAGCACAGCGCCGTCGGGCCCTATCACCACGGCGCCGATGGGCACGTCCTCGGTGGCCAGCGCGCGCCGGGCTTCGTCCAGGGCAAGACCCATCCATTCGAGGTGGTTCGTTTCTGCGGCGACCATGGCTCAATGATAGTTTCTAGGGATATCCAGCCTTGCAAGCATCGACGCCGGGGAGGCACCGTGGACGTGGACAGACTCAGGGACCGCCTCGGCCAATGGTTCAAGCCATACGCCGCGCTGTGGATAACGTTGCTGGTGGGCGGCGCGTTGGTGGTCATCATGGCCCTGCTCGGTGCCGAGGTGTACAACAACGTGGTGAATGATAGGGGCTTGACGGCACTGGACCTGCCCGCGCTGGAGCTGTCCCAGGGCTTGCGGAACCCCGCGCTGGATGCCGGGGTAACAGCGTTCACCAACATCGGCGGGGGCATCGGCATGCCCATCCTGGCGAGCATCCTGACCGCATGGCTCACGTTCCTGGGCCGGACCTGGCGGCCCCTCATCCTGGTGGGCGGCGCGGCCGCCGTATCCACTTTCGCAACTACCGTCGGCAAGCGGCTGGTGGGCCGTACCCGCCCGGACCACTCCGAAGCGGTCCCGCCGTACGAGACATCTCCGTCCTTCCCCAGCGGCCACACCCTGAACACGACGGTGGTGATCGGTGTGCTGGTGTACGTCATGTGCCTCCAGTTCGAGCTGCTCTGGGCGCGCATCACGACCATCATCGCCGGGGTGATCTTCATCATCGCCATGGGCCTGAGCCGGGTGTTCCTAGGCCACCACTGGTTGACCGACGTGATGGCCGGCTGGTTCCTGGGGCTTGCCTGGGTGGGCATGGTGATCCTGGCGCACAGGCTGTTCCATCTGCTGCGGAAACGCGAGCATGCGGGGCCGGCGCCAACGTTCGAACACCCCGCCCTCCGGGACGAACAGTCGAGCTGATTCCCGGCCGGAGGCCGTCCGTGCGGGTGATAGTTTTGACGCATGCGCACTCTCGTTGTGGACCACCCGCTGGTCGCCCATAAGCTCACCGTCCTGCGGGACAAGAACACTTCGTCACCGGTCTTCCGGCAGCTGACGGAAGAGCTAGTGACGCTCCTGGCCTACGAGGCTACCCGTGAGGTCCGCACCCAGCCGGTCACCATCGAAACCCCGGTCAGCACCACAGTGGGCACAGCTTTCACCAAGCCCACGCCTCTGGTGGTCCCCATCCTGCGTGCTGGACTCGGCATGCTCGAGGGCATGACCAAGCTGGTCCCCACCGCTGAGGTGGGCTTCCTGGGCATGGCGCGCGACGAGGAAACCCTGGACATCATCACCTATGCGGAGCGACTCCCGGAAGACCTGACGGACCGGCAGATCTTTGTGCTGGATCCCATGCTTGCTACCGGCGGAACCCTGCGCGAAGCCATCAAGTTCCTCTTCAAACGCGGGGCTTCCGACGTCACGTGCATTTGCCTCCTGGCCGCGCCGGAAGGCCTGGCCAAGCTCGAAGAGGAACTTGCCGAGGCCAATGTGACCATCGTGCTGGCCTCCATTGACGAACGGCTCGACGAGAAGTCCTACATCGTTCCCGGGTTGGGCGACGCCGGCGACCGCCTGTACGGCATCGCCGGCTAGTACGGGGCTCCTCCAGAATTTAGGTCTTCCGCTTTCCTGCCGCCGCCGTTAGCCTGTGGCGCATGGACTGGAAACTTGAACTCGTTTTTGTGCCCGTATCCGACGTGGACCGAGCCAAGGATTTCTACGTCAACAAAGTTGGATTCAACCCGGATTTCGACGAGCGGCCCATGGATGGCATCCGCTTCGTCCAGCTGACCCCGCCGGGATCCGCCTGCTCCATTTGTATTGGCGAGGGCCTCAATGACGCCCCTTCGGGTACGGCCCCAAGCTTGCAGATGGTGGTCAGCGACATCCAGGCTGCCCACGACCACCTCAAGGGCAACGGAGTGGAGGTCAGCGATATTGACGTGCAGGACTGGGGGCACTTCGTCTATTTCGCCGATCCCGACGGCAACAAGTGGGCCGTGCAGTACATCCCGGGCCGTGACGCCTGAGGCAAAATAGGCAGCATGAAAATCCCCACACCTGCCGCCACACGAACACCTGCCGCTACACGAACACTGACCTGCCGGGCCGTCCATTTCGATATGGACGGCACGCTGGTGGACTCGACGGCAGTAGTGGAGGAGGTCTGGGGAGAATTCGCTGTCCGGTACGGTCTGGACATCGCCGAAATCCTGCGCACTTCGCACGGCGTCCAGGCTGCCGACACCGTGCGTAGGTTCGCCCCGGCGGGGGCCGATGTCGTGGCGCTCACTGCCGAACTCGGCGACATGGAAAGGGTGCGGACTGCCGGTATCGTCGCGTTGCCGGGGGCTGCCGAGCTGCTCCGCAGCCTGCCCGCCCAGGCAGTGGCGCTGGTGACTTCAGCGGACAGGACCTCGCGGACATCCGCATGGACGCCGCGGGACTGGCCATGCCGGCCACGGCCGTGACGGCGGACTTGGTCACACGAGGCAAGCCGCACCCGGAAGGGTATCTGATGGCAGCCGGGCTGCTGGGCGTGAAGCTGGAGGACGCCGTGGTGTTCGAGGACGCGCCCGCCGGAATCGCGGCAGGCGTTGCCGCCGGTATCCGGACGGTGGCCGTGGGTCCCAATACGGGCGATTTGCCGGCAGGCCTGCTCCACATCCCGGACTACAGTGCTGTGCGCGTCTCCGTGGAAACGGACGCCAGGGGACGGCAGATCATTTCTTTCCGGCTTTGAGGGCGGTGACCATCTTCGTGATCCGCCGGGCCCGGGTTTCGTCCGTCTTGGCATCGCCGATTGGCTCCACGTACCGGCGCTGCGTACTGTAGTTCAGCGTGGCGTAGAACGCCTGCGCGTCGGGTTCGGCGGCCAGGGCGGCGGCCAGATCGTCGGGGACCTCGATGATGCGCGGCTGGGTGTCCAGTTCCACGTCGACCTCGACGGTGTCGCCAGCGGCAACTCCGGTGAATTCCCGGTTAGCGGTGCTCACCCCGATCAGGTTCTGTCCGCCCATGACCGCGATGCTGCTCCGGTAGCTCTTTCCGTTGATGGTCACCACAACCGGCGGACGCTTGCCTGCGCCGAGAGCCGAGATGACCTCCTCCGGAACCTCAATGCCCGCCTTGTTGCCGCTGCCCAGGATGGTGGTGGTGAATTTCATGGCCCAAGTATGGCCCGGAGCCGCTGGGCAGGGAACCCCTGACCCCCGCGCCGGGATGCCCCGGCGCGGGGGAGTTTGCCTAGTACCAGTTGTGCGACAGGTGGAAGTTCAACGCGCCGCACGGTGACTGGTACCGCTCCTGGATGTAGTTCAGGCCCCAGTTGATCTGCGTGCGGTAATTGGTGAGGTAGTCCGCGCCGGCGCTCGCCATCTTTTCAGCGGGCAACGACTGGACGATGCCGTACGCGCCGCTGCTGGCATTGGTGGCCGTGGTGGACCAGTCGGATTCCTTGGTCCACAGCGTCTGCAGGCACTGCATCTGGTCGGCGGACCAGCCGTAGGTCGCCAGCTGGCTGGCGGCGTAGGCTTGTGCCCCGGCGGGGTCGTTGACGGGCACAACAGGTGCGGGGGCGGGCTCGGGAGCCGGAGCCGGAGCTGGGGCCGGGGCAGGTGCCGGGGCGGCAGCCTGGGGCGCGACGTTGATTTCGGCTGGCGCAGCTTCCGGGGTGGCCGGGGGCTGGATCTGGGCTGCTTCGAAGCTCAGTTTCGACTGGGCGCCGGTTTCTTCGGCGGCCTGGTCCGCGCTGGCCGCAAGCGATGCAGACTCGGAAGCGTGTCCAGCGGCGCTGACCCCGATCAGCAGGGCGCCCGCCGTGGCAAACACCGCGGCGCGCTGGCCCACGGAGGGAATCCGGGCCACCTTGGACAGTGGGGACATTGCCGCACTGAAGCGGGTTTGCTTACGGTGGCTATCGGACTTTGTGTCGCCCTGCGGGCGCGTTTGTACCTTGAATTCAGACATGATGGATCGCCTCTCACACCTGCGGAGTTAGCTGTCGGGTTCGGATGAGGGCATCCGGCCACACGGCACAACCACGTGTTGGCTTAACCCCAAAGGGCACTTGGTGCCCGGGACGGTGGGTCCCCCGCCTCTGCCTCTGAAATCGGAATCCGGGAAGCGGCAGAGCTTGGCGTCATCCGGATATGCGGCCCGAACGGGATCCGCACCTGTTCGACGCTACAGGAGCCGGAAGCTTAAGTCACATTTTGGTAACAGAAATCACGACGACGGTGTGTCGCCTTGCTGTGATCGGGCGTCGGTTCGTGCCACGGCGCCGGTAGGGAGGAGTAAGGCGAACTCTGTCCGACCTGCCCGCGATGTCACTTCCACGCTCCCGCCGTGGGCCTTCGTGTTGGACTGGACAATGGACAGGCCCGGGCCAGTGGTGCCTTCCGACGCCGCGGCGCCCGAGGCCGGCGCCATGCCCTTGCGGGCCGGGGTCTGCGCGGGCAAGCCGGGAGAAAGCATGGTCCGCGAACTCCGCAGGGATGCCGCCGCCGTCGTCCGTTGCCGTCACCGCCGCGTTGCCATCGGCAGACTTCGTGACAGCGGTGACGACGGTGGTTCCCGGCGGCGTGTGCTTGCGCGCGTTGGAGAGAAGGTTGACCAGCACCTGCCGCAGATGGGTCGCATCACCGGTGACGGCGAGCGGCTCGTCAGGCAGTTCAACTCGTCAGGCAGTTCAAGGCGCCAGTGGTGGTCCGGGGCGATGACTTTCTCGTCCCTGACGGTTTCGATCACGAGTTGTGTGAGGTCCACCTGTGCAGCCGCAGCAGGACCTCCTCCACGCTGAAGGGCTTGGTCACGTATTCGTCCCCGCCGGCCGCCAGGCCCACGATCCTGTCCTGGACGGCGTCCTTGGCGGTCAGGAAAAGCGCAGGTACCTCCGGTGCGAAGTCGCGGATCCTGCCCAGCAGCTCAACGCCGTTGAACCCTGGCAGCATTACGTCCAGCACCGGGACGTCCGGGCGGAACTCCTTGGCGTGCTTGACGGCCTCCCGGCCATCCGAAGCCACGGCAAACGGACCATCCGGCCATGCGCAGCCCCATGCTCATGAGTTCGGAAAGGCTGGGTTTGTCGTCAACCACCAGGGCGCGGATGGGGGAGCCGTCCCGGGTGGGCGAGCGGGACGCCGACAATGCGCGGGCCGGCGGCGTTTCCGCTGGACAGGCGGCAAAGGCAACAAGCAACTTCGGCAAGTCACGGCACAGTGAATTTCGAGGGCTTAGCATCGCGAAAGAGCGAAGATTGTTCGCCAATATGGCCCATTTACGCACCCTTGGCGGACAATAACTCCCATTTTGTCGCCATTTCAGAATGGTGATCTGCAACACAAAACCGCATTCTGTCTCAGTATGCGGAACAAAGCCCCCATTGTTACTTGCAAGTTTTCATTGTTACGTTGCACACTTTCAATTGTGAACAAGAACTCAACAGCACCTGCAGCCGCAGAATATTGGCCCAGCACATCCGCTGCTGCCGACATGCGCTGTTGCCGAATGCAAGCCTGACCTTTAGACCCCACGAAGTTCTTAGGCATTCGCCCCCAGCCCAGCGTAGGGCGCCCTCCCCAGATCTCATTGCGGGGACAACCAGCATTCGAGCCGCGATGACGGCCATTCACATTGAGGTAAGCATTCATGTCAGTTGCATCCGGATACGTCCACATCTCCGTCCGTAACGCAGGCAAGGTTGGCCAGGCTTCCGGCCTTCGCCAGGGGTTCGGTGCCCGACCGGCATTCGCCCCGGCCGCCCCAAGCGCCAGCTTTCCTGCCCCCGGCTACTCACCCCAGGGCTACAACCCCAATACCTACGGCCAGCTCCGCGCTGTCCAGCCTGCCGAAGCCGCGCCGCTGACCGCGCCAACTCCGGTTATCGCGGGGCCAAACGCCGTGCGGCCAGTCGCCAACGACACCGTGGCCCGTGGATTTGTCCTCTATATGGGCATCGACGAGGAGACCGCGGCAGCTGCCGGAACCTCCATTGCCAAACTTGCCCAGGAAATCCGCGCCTACGCACAGTCACTCGTGACCGGTGCCGAAAGCTACGCGGCCGTGGCCGTGGCCCCCGCCGGCACCCCGGGTTCCGCGCTCGACGTCGTCCGTTCCACCTTCGGTGACCCCACAGTGAACGCGCAGAAGCGCACCGAGACTGCGCGGCTGCAGCAGCCCCAGGACCCGCGCCCGTCCGGCGTGCTGATCGACCTTGCCCGCCGCGAAGTCCACCTGGACGGCGAATCCCTGAACCTGACCTTCAAGGAATTTGAACTCCTGAACTACCTGGTGGAAAACGGCACCCGCACCGTTGGCCGCGATGAACTGCTCGAGGGCCTGTGGCGCAACGCCGAGGAAGTGCCCAACGAGCGCACCATCGACGTCCACATCCGCCGCCTCCGCTCCAAGCTGGGCCGCCTCGCCAACACCGTCCGCACCGTCCGCGGCCAGGGCTACCGCTTCTACGAGCACCCCGAGGTTATTGTCTGGGCCGCTCCGGAATACTCGATCTAGCCTTTCAGCGACGCACCAAAGTGGCATTTCGCCGTGGGGACGGCCGCTTTCGCTTTCGCGGCAGGATCCCTCTGCCTGCGCCCGTACCTCCCCACCGCCTCCCTAGCCTCGCAGGCTCGTCCAGGGAACCCGGGCGGCGTGGCCCCGCGCAACAACGGCGCTTTCGGGATGGCCCGCTTCGCTGCAGCGCCCTTCAGCGCGAAATGCCGCTTTTGTGCGTCCGGGCTCGTGAGTGATTGGCCTCCGCGGCTATTGGTCGACGGCGGAGTGGCCATGGTTTGTCACGGGGAACAGGCTTTGAGCTTCCGCTGCGCAGCTGGGCCCGGCATTCCGCGGGGCCAGACTCTCTCGCCCCCCAGAAGCGTGCTGGGCGTGACGGGGCGGCGCCGTGGGTCCTGCGGGTCTAGGCTTGGGGGATGAGCGACCACCACATCAAACGCCTGGTGATCATGCGGCACGCCAAGGCCGACTGGCCCGGCGGCGTGGCGGATCATGAGCGGCCGCTGGAGGAACGAGGACACCGCGAGGCGCCCCTGGCCGGCAAGTGGCTGGTCAAGCACAGCGTCCTCCCGGACTTCATCCTGTGTTCCAGTGCGCTGCGCACCCGCCAGACCTGCACGTGGGTGTGCTCTGAACTGGGGGATAAGGCCCCGACGCCGAAACTTGAGGACGGACTCTACGCCGCCTCTGCGCTGCGGATGCTCGCCGTGGTCAACCATGTGCCTGACACCGTCACCACCCTGATGCTCATCTCGCACATGCCGGGCGTCCAGGACCTCGCGATGCACCTGGCCTCACGCGACTCGAACCACGACGCCTACATGGACGCCGCCACCCGCTACCCCACCAGCGCCCTCACGGTGCTGGAAACGGAAAAATCCTGGGCCGAGCTGGACGGGCAGGACGCCCGGCTGACCAAGTTCAAGGTCCCGCGAGCCCACTGACCCCACGGGACCCAGCGACCTCCCGCAGCAGTCCGGCGACGTGCTGGATGCCCGGGCTGGCCGCCATGGTCCGGCGGTACACGATGCCCACCTGCCTGACCTGCGTGGGGTTGACCAGGGGCAGGCCGACGACGTCCGCAGGCAGCGCGGGCCGGCCGAGGCGGGGGACCAGCGCCACGACGGCTCCCTGCTCCACCAAGGCGATGTGGGTTGCAAAGTCAGGATCGTAGACCCTGATGTCCGGCACCCGGCCAAGATCGGCGAATATCCTCAGGAGCGCCTCGTTGCAGATGGCTCCGTGCGGCGTGCTGATCCAGCGTTCGTCCACCAGGTCCGCCGGTTCCACCCGGCCGCGTCCTGCCAAGGGATGGTCGCGGTGCACCAGGACGTCCGCAACGTCCTCGCACAGCCACTCGAGCGTCATGTGTTCCGGTATCACCAGCGGGACGGAGTTCCAGTTGTGGACCACACCCAGGTCCGCCTCCCCGTTGGCCACCCGCGCCACGGCTTCCCGCGGGTCCTCGGCCAGCACGCTGATGTCCAGGTCCGCTCCGGATGAAGCTAGCCGTCCCAGCAGCGGCCCCACGAGGCCCCGGCAGGCCGTGGAAAAGGAAACAACCCTGAGGTGCCCGGTGGGTTTGGCCGGATCCGCCAACAGGGTGGATTCCAGTTCCTCAAGTTCCGACAGGATGCGCCTGCCGTAGGCTGCCAGGGTGAGCCCCCGCTCGGTCAGCAGCACCCCGCGGCCGCGGCGTTCCAGGACGGGGAACCCGGTCTGCTTCTCAAGCTTCTTGATCTGCTGGGAGACGGCGGACGGACTGAAGCCCATCACCTCCGACGCCGCTATGACCGAACCGTGTTGTTCAATTGCCGCCAGGGCCCGGAGCGAACCGATCTCAATCATGAAGCAAAAGTACATGATTAGACGCAGAATTCAATGCTGGTGCTTCATTAGCCCTTCTGTCAGAGTAGGACCGTGAACCTCCGCCACTCCCTCCTCGCTGCCCTGGTCGCCGTTCTCTGGGGCCTGAACTTCGTAGCCATCGACTTCGGCCTGAATGCGAACGGCCGTGAGGTTCCCCCGCTGTTGTTTGTGGCGATGCGGTTCCTTCTGGTGGTCTTCCCCTGCATCTTCTTCATCAGGAAGCCCGACGTCAGCTGGAAGGCGATCATCGGCGTCGGCGCCTTTATGAGCGCGGGCCAGTTCGGTCTCCTCTATCTGGCCATGGCGCTGGGCATGCCGGCGGGCCTCGCCTCTCTGGTCCTCCAGGCGCAGGTACTGCTCACCGTCCTCCTGGCTGCCGGGTTCCTGCGCGAGCGTCCCAGCCGGAGCCAACTGGCCGGCGTCGTTCTCGGCGTTGCGGGCCTGGCCGTGGTGGCAGTCGGCCGCAGTGCCGTGGCTCCGCTGCTGCCGCTGATCATCGTCCTGGGAGCCGCGCTGTCCTGGGCTGCCGGCAACGTCATTGCGCGTCAGGCTAAGACCGCCTCCGGGCTGGGGCTGGTGGTCTGGTCGGGCGCAGTGGTTCCGCTGCCCCTCGCCGCGCTGTCGCTGCTGGTGGACGGCCCGGATGCGGTGTTCGGCACGCTGGCAGACCTCCAGCCGGCCACGATCCTGAGTGCGCTGTACACGGCCATTTTCGCGTCCCTGGTGGGGTACGGGATCTGGAACCGGCTCCTGGCCAGCTACCCGTCGTCGGCCGTGGTGCCCTTTACCCTGCTGGTTCCCGTGGTGGGCATGAGCGCGGCCTGGCTGGCATTGGGGGAGGTGCCGACGCCGGCGGAACTGGCTGGCGGGCTGCTCCTCCTGGGCGGGGTGGCGACGGCGGTGCTCGCCGGCCGAGGCTGGCGGGGTCAGCGGCGGGGCGCCGGTTTGGTGCCCGTCTTGGTGCCCGGTTTGGGTGCCGGCTTGCGGACCGGGGAGGCGGACGACGACGGCCGCTTGGCTGCTGAGGCAGGCATCCGGGCGGGCGCGCGGAGCCCTGACGCGCGCTGAGTGATTGCCGCGCCCCGGGTTGCCGGGCGCCGCGCAGCAGGCCGCCCGGCACTGGACGCGGGCCGCCGCTTGGCAGGCGAGGGCTTCCGTTTCGCAGTGCCCGGCCGCCTTCCCGCGGGCCAGGCTGCGCTAAGGAAGAGGACCGCTAGCGTGGCCACTGCGGAGGCGGCACCCCAGAAGAAGTAGTTGTCCGGATCCCCGGTGGGGAGCGGTGTGCCGAAGAATGACGACTGCTCGGCGAAGGCCAGCTCCCAGGTGCTGACGAAGGCCAGGGAAAAGGCAATGGTGAGGCTGGATCCCGCAGCGGTGGCCACCAAAGCAAAGTTGCGCCCCCGTGCCAGGACCTCCGCCAGAGCCGCCACGTAGGCCAGTGCAACCAGGCCCAGGAATGTGACCATTACGGCCTCGTCTAGGGTGATGGCGGTGAGCACCAGCATGCCCAAGGCGGCGACGGCCGCGATCAAGGCGAACTTCCCGCTGTTACCCATGTGGCGCATGTGTTCAATCATCCCTGCTACGTCACGACATAGCCGCGCATGATTGCCATGATTGCTGCAACGCTTTGGTCACGGGTGCGTTCGGGGTTGTACGTCTGTCGGTCCAGCCCCACCACAAAGCAGGCGCCAAAGATCGCCGTTTCGAGGCTGCCCCGCGAGACAGTGCTGTCTACAGGATGGACAGCAGCCACGTTCTCTATGGCCGCGCCGATGACGGCCAGGAGTTCAGACCGAAGCACAGCAAACGTGTCCCGCCATTCGCTGGGAGTCCGCCAGTTTTCGCTCACCCACAAACGGGCGAAGGACGGGTAATCGGCCATGAAATCCATGGCCTGGCCGATCATTGCCTCCATGGCCACCAGCGGATCGGCCCCGGGCTGCCCGGCCTCGCTGAGCAGGCGCGCCTTCAGGATGTCCACGCCGTGCCGCAGCAGCTGCGCGATCAGGTCCGATTTGCTGCCGAAGTTGTAGTAGACAGTGCCCTTGGAGACGCCCGCTGCCGCGGCGATCTCGTCCACAGTGACACCCGCTGCGCCACGCTGGCCAATCAGCTCCATGCACGCATCGAAGAGCTTCTGCCGGGTGGCATTGGTCCGGGCCGGGCGGAGTTTCTTCTCGGCCGGACCGTGCATGGCCGGGTCATGCGCGGCAGGCTCATGCACGGCAGGTCCGCGCACGGGCTGGCTCATACCGCGATCTCCGGCTTGAGCGTTTTCAGGGTCCAGTACTTGTGCTTCCGGACCGCAAACGTGGACATCGCCGCGCCCAGCAACGTATAGCCGAGCAGCCCCAGGACAGTGGGCACGATCATGGACAGGTCCGCGCCATAGATGAGGTGCCGCATGCCCGTGACCACGTAGCCCATGGGCAGGATTTCGTGGACCACGTGGAGTGGCTGCGGGGTGGTCTGCCAGGGGAACGTGCCGCCCGAGGACACCAGCTGAAGCACCAGCAGGATCAGCACCACCAGCTTGCCAGGCGACCCCAGCAGCGCCACGATGCCTTGGATAATGGCACTGAATGCCATGGCCGCGGCAAGCATAAACAGCCACATCAACACCGGATGCGCGGGGTTGAGGCCCAGCGCCAGATTCACCACGAGGGTCAGCAGGCTGGCCTGTACTACTGAGACGGCCAGGAACGGAAGCCAGCCGCCGACGGCGATTTTCCAGGCCGGGGCGTTCGACGCCAGGGCCCGCTGGGTGATGGGCCGCATCGCCTGGACCAGCATAAAGATGCCGATCCACAAGGCGAGCGTCAGGAAGAACGGTGCCAGCCCCGCGCCGTAGGAATCCGCCTTTGCTTGGGAGACATTGCTGACCGCGACCGGGTCGGCCATCACCTCTGAGAGGCTGCTCTTCTGCGAATCGTCCGGGTTGGGCACTTGTCCGGCTCCCTTGGCAATTTCGTCGGCCAGCGTCCGTGAGCCGTCAGCGGCCGTGCCGGTACCCGCTTCAAGCTGCCCCGCGCCGGCGTCGAGCGTTTGCGCCCCCTCCGCGAGGCGTCCGGCGCCGTCCAGCGCAGACTGCTGGCCGGTGGCCAGCGTGGCCGCCCCGGTATGGAGCTGGTCAGCGCCACCGGAGGCCTGAACAATGGCGTCCTTCAGCGCAGGGGTGGCCGTTGCCAGCTGGGCTGCGCCGACGCTCACGGCTTCGGAGCCATCCGCGAGCTGCTGGATCTGGGCGGCGTCGGTCTGGATCCGCGTCTTCGCTGCGGCCACGGGGCTGGAGGCAGCCACGAGATCGAAGTCGGCCAGGATTTTGTCGGCCTGCACTTGGGTGATCGCTTCGGACGCGACCAAGCGGGCATTCGATTCGATCACGCGCGTCCGGAGACCCTGGTCCGCGGCATCAAGCTGGGTGACAACGTCCTGGACCTTGGTGTTCAGCTGCGCGTTCCCCGCGGCCACCTGGGCCGCGCCGTTGGCCAGCGTCTGGGTGTCGGTGGGCAGGGTGGCGGTCTTGTCCTTCAGGACGGAGAGCCCGCCGCTGAGCTGCCCGGCGCCGTCGGTCAGCTGATTGGCGCCGTCGCGCAATTTCAGTTGCCCGTTGTAGAGCTCGGCCGCTCCTGCACTGAGCTCGCTGGTCCCGGCATGCAAGGTGACGGTCCCGTCGCGGAGGGTGGCCACGCCGTCCGCCAGCTGCCCGGCGCCGTCTGCGGCCTTGAGCATCTGGGCGTGGATGGTGCCGAAGCCGGTGAGCAGCTGGTTCGCTGTCTCTTCGCCCACTTCCTTGGCCACGGTTGTGTGCACCGCGGTGGTCAGCTTGTCCACGATGGTGCTCAGCAGGTAGTTGTTGGCATCGTTGGTGGTGACGTTCAGCATCGCCTGGCTGGCCGAATCGAAGCTGCCGGGCGAGACCAGGTTCGTGGAGAACTCTGCCGGGATCTTCAGCGCAAACGCGTACTTGCCGCTGCTGACCCCTGCATCGGCCTCAGCCGCCGTGGGGACCGACTGCCAGTTGAAGACGTTGCCATCCAGTAGTCCGTCCGCCACTTTCTTGCCTGCCTGGAGCTGGGTGCCGTCGCTGGACGTGGCGCCGGTGTCTTCGACCACCAGGGCGGCTTCGATCTGGTTCAGGTTCCCGTACGGATTCCAGTTGGCGTACAAGTACACGGCCCCGTACAGGAGCGGCACCATGATCAGGGCCAGGATGGTCAGCTTCGGCAGCAACCCGCCGGTCATCCGCTTGAGTTCGGAACGGGCCAGCCGCAGCACGGTCACTTGGCATCCTCGGTTTCGAGTAAGAGAGATTCGGTTTCTTTGTCTGTTACGGCCGGCGCGTCGGGCGCTTCGTCGACGTCCGGGACGGCGTTGCCGATCACTGTCGCCGGTCCCGTCCACCCTGTCGGGAGGGCAGTCACGGTGACGACGACGGCGAGCGGCCGGCCGTCGTCGTACGCCAGCTCCTCAAGCCGCGGGAGCCAGTCCGCAGCGTGGGCACCGTGTCTGTCGGGGGAGTCCACCACGAGGAGGTCGGTGTGCGGGTTGGCGAGGGCGAGGGCCGTGAGCAGTTCAATGCGCCGGTCCGGCGCCAGCTGTTCCGTCCACAGATCCGCGATGTCCTCGAAACTGTTGACTTTGAGCCAGGGTTTGCTGAGCAGCGCGCCCCGGTAGCGGCGCGGGATCAGTGCGAGGTCCTCGGTGACAAGGTCGCGGACGCTGAGGTGCTGCTCGGGTTCGTTCACGTTGGGGGAATCAACAATGGCGCTCGCGAGCCGGAGCGATTTGGTGCGTTCGTTGGCGTCCCACGCGATCCGGCCGCCTGTGGGTTTCATGCGCCCGCTGATGGTGAGGGCAAGGGCTGTCCGCTGGTCCTGGCGTTCGCCGGTGACGAGGAGGAGCTCACCCCGGCCGACCCGTAGAGAGGTGGGCGGGAGCAAATCGTCGCGCCGGCCTTTCATATGGAGCTGCTGTACGGAGAGCAAGAATGGCCTTTCGACGGGGTATGTCCGCGTCCAGCCTAAATGAACTGACCGGTCAGTTCAAATAGCAGGGGGCAAGCGGACACTTGCGGCCCCTCCTACAAGCCGTACTTCTCCAGGAGCCGCAGCCACACCTCGCTGACGGTGGGAAACGACGGCACCGCATGCCACAGCCGCTCCAGCGGGACCTCGCCCACCACGGCGATGGTGGCGGCGTGCAGCAGCTCACCCACGTCCGGGCCGGCGAAAGTGGCGCCCAGCAGGACCCGCCGGTCTTCGTCCACCACCAATTGCGCCCAGCCTTCGTAGTGTTCGGAGTGCAGGGACGAACCCGACACCTGGATAGGCAGCTCCACGGATGACACGTTGTAGCCGTCCTGTTTCGCCTGCTCCACCGTGCGCCCCACGGCCGCCAGCTCGGGATCCGTGAACACCACGTTGGGCACGGCGTGCTGGTTGGCGGTCTGTGCGTACGGGCTCCAGGCCTTTGGGGCGCCGCGGAGCTCGCCCTTGGCGCGGGCCGCGATGGCGTCGCCCGTAGCGCGGGCCTCGTACTTGCCCTGGTGCGTGAAAAAGTTCCTGCCGGCGGCGTCACCAACAGCGTAGAGCCAGGGCTCCTCGCTCTTCTCGTCCAGTGTGTCAGGGACGCCCGGGGAGCGCCGGACGCCCTGGACTAGGCCAGTGGAGTCGGTGGTGAGTTTCAGCGGCTCCCCGTCCTGTCCCTCGAAGCCCAGGCTTTCCAGCCCAAGTCCTTCAAGGGCGGGATGCCGGCCTGTTGAAACGAGGACCTTGTCGGCAGTGACAGTGGTTCGGCCCGGCGATTGGTCCTGCAGCGTCAGGGTGAACGTGCCGTCGTCGTTTTCCCGGACACTTTCGGTGGACGTGTTGAGGCGGACCGCCACGCCGTCCGCGCGCAGCCCCGCTGCCACAACTTTGGTGGCCTCTGCAGGGAACGTGCCCAGCAGTCTGCTCCTGGCCACGAGCGTCACGTCCGAGCCCAGGCGTGCAAATGCCTGAGCCAACTCGGTGCCCGCTACGCCCCCGCCGATCACAGCCAGGCGCTCCGGCACCTCCTTGGCCGAGGTGGCTTCGCGGGTGCCCCAGACCTGCAGATCCGCCAGCCCGTCGATGGGAGGTGCGGTTGGTGTGGAGCCGGTGGCCAGTACGACGGCGTGACGCGCCTCGAGCTCGTAAGTGTTGCCGTCCAGCCCGGCTACTTCAACGGTGCGCGGCGCGGTGATCCAGCCGTGGCCACGGATCAGCTCAATACCAGTGTCCTCCAGCCACTTCACCTGGCTGTCGTCCTGCCAGTTGGCGGTGAAATAGTCCCTGCGCTTAAGGACTGCCGCTGCATCCAGTGTCAGGGTGACGGCTTCTACTGCGCCGGGTACCGACTGTGCGCCGTGCAGGGCGGTGCCGGGGCGGAGCAGGGCTTTGGAGGGCATGCAGGCCCAGTAGGAGCATTCGCCGCCAACCAGTTCGGCCTCAACAAGGACAGCCGTTAGGCCGCCCTGGACCACGCGGTCGGCGACGTTTTCCCCCACGGCGCCGGCGCCGATCACAATGACATCGAATTCACGTTGCAGCGTTTCAGGCGTCATTCGTCCAGCCTACGCCCGCCTCGCGGGAGGCGGGGAGCGCCGCCGTCGTCAATTAGGTGGCGACAGAACTGCGTAACTTTTGACCATGTAGGGCCGGCTCACCCGCGCGAATCCAAGGGAAGCGCGGGGTTTGGCGGCATTGCGCTTAATGACAAAAGGCCCGCATCGGCGAACCGATACGGGCCTTTCTCTGTGCGCCCAGAGGGATTCGAACCCCCGGCCTTCTGTTCCGTAGACAGACGCTCTATCCAGCTGAGCTATGGGCGCATCTTGTGTTTCGCGGAGTTTCTTGCTCCCCGAACCTCGAATTACTTTACGCGAGGGTGGCCCGGAGTACCAAATCGAGGAGCATGTAATCTACCTGACTAGACCGGTCTAGGTGACCTTCGTCACTTAATGTTAGCCTTTTATGCGCGGTTTCCTTGAATTTGCGCGGTTTTCGTCTCTAGCGCTCACGAACGTGCACGGTTGGCCCGGCTTGGGGCCCTTGGGTGGCCAATAGCATTTAGTCCACACCGATGAACCCGAGGAAGGGAACCGCAATGGGCGATCTCGCACGACTGCCGCTGCTTGAGAAAGCACCCACCACGCATGCTGGCCTGCTGGCATGGGTCGAAGAGGTTGCTGAACTCACTCAGCCCGACCGGATCCACTGGGTTGACGGGTCCGAACAGGAAAACACGCGTCTTACGGATGAACTCGTCGCAGCAGGAACGCTGACGCGCCTGAACCAGGAGCTCTTCCCCAACTCTTTCGCTGCATTCTCTGATCCCGCGGACGTAGCACGCGTCGAAGAGCAGACCTTCATCTGCTCCGAGAAGAAGCACGACGCCGGCTTCACCAACAACTGGATGGCCCCGGCCGAGATGAAACAGAAGCTGCGCGGACTGTTCGCCGGCTCCATGCGCGGCCGCACCATGTACGTGATCCCGTTCGTCATGGGCCACCTGGATGCCGAGGATCCCAAGTTCGGCGTCGAGATCACCGACAGCGCCTACGTTGTTGCCTCGATGCGCATCATGGCCCGCATCGGCACCGACGTGCTGAACCGCATCACCGAGACCAACGCGTTCTTCGTCCCGGCCCTGCACTCACTGGGTGCGCCGCTCGAGGCCGGCCAGGCCGACGTGCCGTGGCCGTGCAATCCGGACAAGTGGATCGTGCACTTCCCCGAGGAGCGCTCCATCTGGTCCTACGGCTCTGGCTACGGCGGAAACGCGCTGCTGGGCAAGAAGTGCTACGCCCTGCGTATCGCCTCCGTGATGGCCCGCGACGAAGGCTGGTTGGCTGAGCACATGCTCATCCTGAAGCTGACGTCCCCGGAGCAGAAGACGTACTACGTCTCGGCTGCCTTCCCGTCCGCCTGCGGCAAGACCAACCTTGCGCTGCTCGATCCCACCATCGAAGGCTGGAAGGTGGAGACACTGGGTGACGACATCACCTGGATGCGCTTCGGCAAGGAAGGCGAGCTCCGCGCCGTCAACCCCGAGGCCGGCCTCTTCGGCGTCGCTCCCGGCACCGGCTGGGGCACCAACCCCAACGCCATGCGTGCCATTGCCAAGGGCAACAGCATCTTCACCAACGTTGCACTGACCGACGACGGCGGCGTGTGGTGGGAGGGCATGACGGACGAAGTGCCCGCGCACCTTACCGACTGGCGCGGTGACAGCTGGACGCCGGATTCGGACGTGCCCGCTGCCCACCCGAACTCCCGCTTCTGCACGCCGATCGACCAGATCGACATGCTGGCGGAGGAGTACAACAGCCCGGAGGGTGTGGAGCTCTCCGCCATCCTGTTCGGCGGACGCCGCAAGACCACCATCCCGCTGGTCACGCAGTCCCGCAGCTGGTCCAACGGCATCTTCATGGGTTCCACCCTGTCTTCAGAAACCACCGCTGCTGCGGCCGGTGCGGTGGGAGTGGTCCGCCGCGACCCCATGGCCATGCTGCCCTTCATCGGCTACGACGCCGGTGACTACCTGAATCACTGGGTGAACCTGTCCGCGAAGGGCAACCCGGAGCGCCTGCCCAAGATCTTCCTGGTTAACTGGTTCCGCCGCACGGTCGAGGGTGGCTTCGCCTGGCCTGGCTTCGGCGACAACGCCCGCGTCCTCAAGTGGGCCATCGAGCGCCTGGAAGGCAAGGCAGACGCCGTCGAGACCCCCATCGGTTTTGTTCCCACCGGCGAATCCATCGACCTCAAGGGCCTGGACATGACGCCCGCACAGGTCGAGGAAGCTGTCCGCGTTGACCCGGCCGAGTGGGCCACCGAGCTCGCGTCCATCGAGGAGTGGTACGCCAGGTTCGGCGATTCCCTCCCCGAGGCGCTGCAGTCCGAGCTTGCCGGCCTGAAGTCCCGCCTGGGCTAGTCCCCACTGCCTCCCCAATCTCGCAAGCTCGAGTGGGGCCCCTCGGCAGCGTGGGCCCAGCCGGAAGCTCCCATAAAAACGACGGCGGTCCCGCACCTTTTGCAAGAAAGGTGCGGGACCGCCGTTGTTTTCTCATCGACTGCTCCGTACCTGCCCTTTTGAGCTGTCAGTAGGGCCAGGTGGGAACAATCGATGAATGCTTTTAGCTAGCCAGCCAGATGTCCGGTCCGAACACCTCGTAGTGGATCCTCGTGGCCGGGATGCCAGCGTTGATGGCCTCGTTGCGGATGTGCTTCATAAACGGCAGCGGGCCGCAGAGGTACAACGACGCGTTGGCCGGCAGGTCCACTTCGCGCAGGGACATAAAGCCCGCCTTGGCGCCTGGTTCGGGCTGCTCGAGCCACAGCTGGAGGTCGGCACCCGCTAGGCGTTCGACGTCGTCCGTCATCTGGGAGCGCAGCGCCCAGGACTCCAGATCGCTTTCCGCGTGCAGGACCAGGACCTGGCGGTCCGAGCCGGCGTCCGCGAGGGAGCGCAGGATGGACGCGGTCGGCGTGCAGCCAATGCCGGCGGAGGCCAGGACCACCGGGCCCTCGCCTTCCTTGAGGGTGATCTCGCCGTAGGGGTTGGAGAGTTCCAGGATGTCACCGACTCCGACGCCGCGGTGCAGCACCGGGGACACCTCGCCGTCGTCGTCCAGCTTGGTGGTGAAGGTGCGGCCCGTGCCTGCGTCATCGGACAGGGAGTACTGGCGGACTTGGCGGAGCCCGTCCGGGAGTTGCACCTTCACGCTGACGTACTGGCCGGGCAGCGCGGGGGTGACGGGGGTGTCGTCCGCGGGTTCAAGGGTGAAGGTCATGGCGCCGGTGCCCGCAAAAGTCTTGGCGGCGACCCGCCACGGGGTCCACATTTTGTCGTTCGCCTGGATGGCGTAGAGGCCCTTTTCAATCTTGATCAGGGCATCGGCCATCAGCCAGTAGACCTCGGTCCAGGCCTCGGCGATCTCCGGGGTGATGACTTCGGCCAAGTCCTCCGCGATGGCCGCGAAGAGGTGCTCGTAGACCACCTGGTACTGGGGCTCAGTGATGCCGAGCGATGCGTGCCGGTGGGCGATGCGGGAAAGCACGGTTTCGGGGACCGTGCCCGGGTTGTTGACCAGGTGCGTGGCGAAAGCGGCGATGCTTCCGGCCAACGCCTGCTGCTGGTTGCCCGAGCGCTGGTTGGAGCGGCTGAACAGGCCATCCAGCAGTTCCGGGTGGGCAGCGAACAGCCGTGCATAGAACTTGGGAGTGATGGCGCCGATCCGCCAACCGACGAGCGGCAGCGTGGCCTCAATGACGGGGCGGGATTTGTCCGAGAGCATGTGTACTCCTGCGATAGGGACCGGGCTTTCGTCCGGTCAATGTGAATACTTACATTTGAAATGCGTATATTCGTACCCCAAGTTCTACACCTCGTAGAAGTTGGAATCAAATTGGCGGGGATGTGGGCGCGGCTCCGGGCTACAGGCCGGGGCGCAGGCCGATCATCTGGAAGACGGGTGCCATCTGCCGCGAGCCGGGAAGGTCGGCCACAACCACGGCATCAAGTTCCCGGTAAAACGCTTCACGGGCGCGGGCCAGCGCGGCACGAAGCCTGCATTCATGGATCAGCGGGCAGTCACCGCCCGGAGCGACACAGTCGGCGGCGTCCGTCCGGGTGTCCAGGTCCCGCAGGACCTGGCCCGCCGTTGCCCGGCGGCCAGCCGGGCTCAGCCGGGACCCTCCGCTCCTGCCACGTTCTACCTCGATCAGGCCCAGGGTCCGCAGCCTGGCCATCGCCTTGCTGACGTGGTTGTACGGCGTGCCCACAGCATCGGCGATGTTCTGCGTGGTGAGGAGGGTGGCCCCAGGCGCGGCGGCCAGAACCATTAGCGCCCGGAGGCTGACGTCTGCGAAGGCGTTGATTTTCATGGCAACCGGGGTGTGGTCTAGTCCACCCAGACGGTGGGTTCGCTGGTGTCAGCGGCGAGCTGGCCAAACTCCCATTCGTGGGTCCCGGTGTTGGCGGCGTAGGGGAGGACCGCGGCGAAAACGGAGCCGTCGCGGTGCTCAGCAGCTACATGGATGGCATCTGTTTCTTCCTCGACCAAGAGGATGTCGCAGACAATGGCGGCCGCCCGGAAATCAGCACGGTTCTGCCGGAGCAGTTCGGTGAGGTCGCTGATCATCGAGTCCGCGTCGAAGTCACCGTCAGAGCCGTCCTGGGCATCAGCCGGTGTGACGGCCACCAGGCGGACTTCGCCGTCGTTCTCCACCACGAGTGCGAACGGCAGGAAGCCGCCGTTTCGCTCGAGCTGTTCCTGGGCCGCGCCGACGCCTGTGCCCAGCAGGTTTTCCAGATCCGTGGCTGAGGCCTCCGGAACGGAGTCCCGCCACGAAGCCACCGCAGCCGGGCCGTCCGTGGCTTCGTGGGCCAGCTCCGGCTTAGCGCCGGACATTGGACAATACGCGGTCGCGGACGCTTTCCATCATGGCCCGGTCCGTTGCCTCCACGTTCAGCCGAAGGAAAGGCTCCGTGTTGGACGGGCGCAGGTTGAACCAGAAGCTGCCGTCATTTGCCGTGAACGTGCTGCCGTCCATGGTATCCACAGTGATGTCCTCGGCGGCGAAGTCGGTGCGGACGCGCTCAACGGCGCCGGCCTTGTCCTCGATTTCGGAGTTGATCTCACCGGAGGAGACATACGGCTCGTACTCGCGGCCGAGCTCGGACAGCGGTCCGTCCTGCTCGCCGAGGGCAGCGAGCACGTGCATTGCTGCGAGCATCCCGGTGTCTGCGTTCCAGAAGTCGCGGAAGTAGAAGTGGGCAGAGTGCTCGCCGCCGAACACGGCACCTTCCTCGGCCATGACTGCCTTGATGAACGAGTGGCCCACCCGCGTGCGGACGGCGCGGCCGCCGTCGTGCACTACCAGTTCCGGCACTGCACGGGAGGTGAGTAGATTGTGGATGACGGTGGGCGTTGCCTCGCCCTGCGCCTGGGCGCGGGCAATTTCGCG
This sequence comes from Pseudarthrobacter adonitolis, assembly GCF_055412845.1. Taxonomy (NCBI): domain Bacteria; kingdom Bacillati; phylum Actinomycetota; class Actinomycetes; order Micrococcales; family Micrococcaceae; genus Pseudarthrobacter; species Pseudarthrobacter adonitolis. Next base: position 25,080 of record NZ_JBVAYW010000016.1, read on the forward strand.
GCGGGCCACCATGCCGGTGATGGCCGACGGCGACACGGGCTCACCCTTTTCGTCGATGACGAAGCAGCGGTCGGCGTCGCCGTCGAATGCCAGGCCGATATCGGCGCCGTGCTCAACGACGGCGGCCTGCAGGTCGCGGAGGTTCTCCGGCTCGAGAGGGTTGGCCGGGTGGTTCGGGAAGGAGCCGTCCAGCTCGAAGTAGAGGGGGATGATCTCGAACGGCAGCTTGGGCAGGAGGGCGTCGCCGAGTACCGCCGGGGTGGTGAGGCCGGCCATGCCGTTGCCGGCGTCCACCACTACCTTGAGCGGCCGGGATCCGGAGAGGTCCACCAACTGGCGGAGGTACTCGGAGTAGTCCTTGAGGACGTCGTGGACGCCGATCAGGCCGCGGACGGGGGCCGCCGGGATAGAGCCTCCGTTGAGGTACTGCTCGGCGAGGGCCTGGATCTCTTTGAGGCCTGATTCGGAGGAGATGGGCTGCGCGCCGGCCTTCGACATTTTGATGCCGTTGTATTCGGCAGGGTTGTGGCTGGCGGTGAACGTGGCGCCGGCGGCATTGAGGGAACCGCAGGCGTAGTAGAGCTCATCCGTGGAGATCAGGTCAAGGAGCTTGACGTCGGCACCGCGGGTGGCCGCGCCGTCAGCGAAAGCCTTGGCGAACTCGGGGGAAGAGGGGCGCATGTCGCCGCCTATCAGGACCGTCTGGCCCTCCAGTTCCAGGACGTCGACGAACGCAGCGCCCACGGCTTCGACGATTTCAGCGGTGATGGATTCGCCCACGATGCCCCGGACGTCGTAGGCCTTGAAGGATGCCGAGAGGTCGAAAGTCTTTGTCTGTTCGCTAGTCACGGGTCTTATCTTACGTGGACCCGCGGATCTTACGTGGACCCGCGGACCTTCCCGGTTGTCCACATACGGAGGTCCCGGCTTTATGGGTGTCGGTGGGGGCTGGGATACTGAATCAATGGTCGATACCCAGAACGCCGCCCTTCTTTCCGCTTCCCCTGACTCACCGTCCGCTACAAAAAGCCAGGCGTTGGAGGTTCTCCGCGAACTCGTGGGGCATCCGTCGGCGGATTTCCATGACGGACAGTTTGAGGCGATTGAAGCGCTGGTCGACGGCGGCCGGCGGGCCTTGGTGGTCCAGCGCACCGGCTGGGGAAAATCGGCGGTGTACTTTGTGGCGTCCCTGCTGCTCCGGCGCCGCGGGGCCGGCCCTACCTTGATCGTTTCGCCGTTGCTCGCCCTGATGCGGGACCAGGTGGCTGCTGCTGCCCGCGCCGGAGTGCGTGCCGTAGCCATCAACTCGGCGAACCAGCTTGAATGGGACACCGTCCGGGAACAGCTCGCCGCCGATGAAGTCGACGTGCTGCTGGTTTCGCCGGAACGGCTCACCAACCCTTCGTTCCGCGAGAACCAGCTGCCGGAGCTCATCCGGCGGACGGGCCTGCTGGTTATTGACGAGGCCCACTGTATTTCCGACTGGGGCCACGACTTCCGGCCGGATTACCGCAGGATCGCGGACCTCATCACGCAGCTGCCGGAGTCCGTACCTGTCCTGGCCACCACCGCCACGGCCAACTCGCGCGTGGTCCACGACATCGAGGAACAGCTGGGCGCGGGTGTCCTCACCATCCGCGGCACCCTTGGCCGGGATTCCCTGCGGCTGGGTGTTCTGACCCTGCCGAATTCCCGCGAACGGCTGGGCTGGCTCCTGACGCACTTGGCCGATCTGCCCGGCAGCGGCATCATCTACACGCTCACGGTCTCCGCCGCGGAGGACACTGCCCGGCTTCTCGCCGAAGCCGGGCACACAGTGCAGGCCTACACCGGCAGGACTGATCCCGCGGACCGGGAGCGCGCAGAGCAGATGCTCAAAAACAACCAGGTCAAGGCACTGGTGGCCACCTCGGCGCTCGGCATGGGCTTCGACAAACCGGACCTTGGCTTTGTGGTCCACCTTGGGGCACCGTCCTCCCCGGTGGCGTACTACCAGCAGGTGGGCCGCGCGGGCCGTGGCGCGGCGAACGCAGATGTCCTGTTGCTGCCGGGTTCTGAAGACCGGGATATCTGGCAGTACTTCGCCACCGCTTCCATGCCATCGGAGGAGAAAGCCACAGCGGTGCTGACGGCGTTGGCTGAGGCCGGCACTGCCGTGTCAACGGTTGCCTTGGAGGCCCGGGTTGACCTCCGCCGCACCCCGCTGGAGCTGCTGCTGAAGGTCCTGGCCGTGGATGGCGCCGTCGAACGTGTCGGCGGCGGGTGGCGTTCCACCGGCCAGCTCTGGATCTACGACGCCGAGCGCTACCGCCGGATCGCGGAGGCCAGGGTGGACGAGCAGGACTCCATGGTGATCTATCAGGACACCGCGGGTTGCCGGATGGAGTACATCACCTCGGTCCTCGACGACGAGACAGCGCACCCCTGCGGGCGGTGCGATAACTGCGCAGGCCGCTGGTTCCGCGCGGACATAGCCGCGGATGCCACGGCAGCGGCGGGTCAGACCCTCACCCGCGCCGGCGGTGTCCTGGAGGCACGGCTGCAGTGGCCCAGCGGCATGGACCGCCTGGGCGTTCCGGTTAAGGGCAAGATCAAGCCTGACGAAGGACTGGCGGACGGCCGCGTGCTGGCAAGACTCACTGATCTCGGCTGGGGCGGGGCGCTGCGGGAACTCTTCGCGGCCGGCGCCGCGGACCGTCCGGTGGATCCTGCCATGCTGCAGGCCTGTGTCCAGGTCCTGCGGGAATGGGCTACCGGTGACGGCCGGAACCCGGGCTGGAGCGGTGCAGGACGGCCTGCCGCGATCGTCAGCATGCCCTCCCGCAGCAAACCGGAGCTGGTCCGGTCCCTTGCCCAGGGAATTTCGGAAATCGGCAGGATCCCTTACCTCGGCGAGCTGGCACTGGGCCACGGCGGGCCCACGGGAAGCCGCGGCGGCAACAGCGCGTACCGGCTGGCCGGCGTTTGGGACCGTGTGGTGGTGGGTCCGGAGTTGAACGCTGCCATGGCGTCACTTCGCGGCCAGGGAGTGATGCTGATCGATGACCTAGTGGACAGCCGGTGGACCGTTACCGTGGCTGGACGTGCCTTGCGCCAGGCGGGGGCGGGGGCTGTTCTTCCGCTCGTGCTTGCCCAAGCCGGCTGATTTTTGGATCGCCGGATTGGTTGGCTTTCGGACCGCCAGGCCGGCTGACCTCGGCGCCGGCCTGCCGGTGCAGTGACAGGCTGTCCGCCGTACTGAAGAGCATCAGGACGGCCATGGTGAGAAAGGCTCCGCGGAAGGGTCCGGCGTGATCGGCGGGGAATGCCGCCACGCCGTCGAAAATCCGGATCAGCAGAGCGCCAACGGCGATGCCGGCGCCTGCGGCGAGCTGCACCAGGGTCGCCGACACGGAATTGGCGGATGTCAGCTGGGCGGGTGCGATGTCCGCGTACTGCACCGACGCATAGGCGGAGAAGCCGATGGAGCGGAAAGCCCCGCTGCAGATCAGCAACGCGAAGGTCAGGGCCTGGGGTGTGTCCGGAGTGAGCAGGGCGCACAGGGCGAAGGTCACCGCCGAGGCCAGGGAGCCGAAGACCAGCATGGCCCGGAAACCGAAACGTCGGATCAATGGTGTGGTGGCCGGCTTGATGCCAATGTTGCCGATGAACACGGCCGCCACCATGATTCCTGCGTGCAGCGGTGACCAGCCGAAGCCGGTCTGGAACATGAGCGGCAGGAGGAACGGCACCGACGAAATGGTCAGGCGGTAGGCAAACCCGCCCGTGGCCATGGCCCGGAATGTCCGGGTGGAAAAAACACTGAGGTCGAACAGCGGGTTTTTGGCCCGCCTCATCCACAACACGGCGGCCGCGAGGGCGCATACCCCTGTAGCGGCGCTCAATGCCGCCCATGGACCGTCGGGGTTGGCGGTGGCCAGCTCCAGGCCAACCACCAGGTCGCCCACGCCGATGGTGGTGAGGACCAGGCCCAGCCAGTCCAGCCGGCGAGTGCTGTCTCCTGCGCCGGCTGGAACCAGGCTGAGTGCGGCGAAGAAAGCGGCCGCGCCCAGTGGGAGATTGATGAGGAAGATCCAGTGCCATGACAGGTAGGTGGTCAAGGCGCCGCCCACCAGCGGCGCCAGGACGGGCGCCAGCAGCGCGGGCCACACCAGGAAGGCCGTGGCGCGCAGGAGCTCCGATTTGGGTGTGCCGCGCAGTACCAGGAGGGTGCCGACAGGGACCATCATGGCCCCGCCCGCACCCTGCAGGATCCGGCTCAGCGTCAGCGCGGTCAGGTCAGGGCTGACGGCGCAGGCCAATGAAGCGAGCGTGAAGAGGGCAATCGCGACGCAGAATACTTTGCGTGCCCCGACCCTTTCGGCAAGCCAGCCGCTGAGCGGGATGCCCATGGCCACGGTCATGAGGTAGGCCGTCATGGTGATGTTTACGTCGGCGGCTGGAACGCCAAAGTCGCTGGCGATGTTGGGGATCGCGGTGGTGAGGATGGTGCCGTCCAGGAACTCCATAAAGAACGTGGCGGCCACCAGTAGCGCCAGGCGGGGATTCCACGCCTGGCTTGAACTGGTTTCCGTCCCTGGGGCGTTGCGCGCTGCCATTCCACCATCCTGCCACCGCCGGCCCCGGTGAAGCCTCGTGCGTCCGCACCCCGGACCGTCAGCCCAGGGAACGCAAAAGGCCCCGGTCCAGGACCGGGGCCAAACGCGGAGACGGGGGGATTTGAACCCCCGGTGGAGTTGTGCCCCACACTTCATTAGCAGTGAAGCCCATTCGGCCGCTCTGGCACGTCTCCAATGGCTATTACTAGCCCACCAAGGATACGCAGAACGGGGCACGCAGTGCAAAACGGCCACCGAACGCATGTCTCAGCCCCGGCACACAACGTCCGGGGTCGCCGTGCCCGGCGCAAATACCTGCGCCAGAAGCGGATCACTAGGAGCGAATCATCCTGATTTCGTGAAGGTCTTCCCACTCGGCCACGCGGTCCTCGGCCCCGTCAGGAGAGAAGCCCAGCCGTTCGTAGAATCCGATGGCCTTGGCATTGCCTGCGGCCACCCAGAGACTGGCGGGCCCTGTACCGAGTGCGGCCTCAAGCAGCCTGCGTCCCAGACCGAGGCCCTGATGGGACTTCAGCAGATAGAGCCCCCACAGCTCCAGGCTCCCAGGAGCGGGCAGGTCCTCAGCAAGGTCCCCATGCGGCACTGCGCGGGTTGCGGAGAACCCCACCACTGAGCCGTCCACGTACGCAACCCACGCGGCCGGCTCTGGGGCAAGCAGCAGCTGACACCACATCGCCAGCCGGTCGGCCGGTTTCAGGGCAGCCAGGAAGGCGTCCGACATCAAGCCACGGTAGGTCTGCTGCCAGCACTGGGTGTGGACTTCGGCCAGTTCGACGGCGTACGCCGGTGTGGCCCGCCGGATGTCCACTCCGGCCGCTACGCTCATCCGCCTGCCAGCGTCCGCCACAGGAAGTGCTGGCTGCGGGCCTGCAGAGCGGCGGCCTGCCGGTTGTCCGAAGCTCCGGCGTGACCGCCTTCCAGCGCCTCGTGGAACCAGACATTCGGGATGCCCATCGCCTGCATCCGGGCAGCCATCTTGCGGGCCTGGACCGGTCCCACCCTGTCATCCGATGTGGCCGTCCAGATGAATGTTTCCGGGTACTCCACGCCGTCCTTGAGCAGGTGGTACGGCGAGAAGGTCCTGATGTACTCCCATTCCGCCGCCACGTCCGGGTCGCCGTATTCGGCGATCCAGGAGTGCCCGGCGGAGAGCCTGGTGTAGCGCCGCATGTCCAGCAGCGGAACGCCGCAGGAAACGGCCCCGAAAAGCTCCGGGTAACGCGTGAGCATGTTGCCCACCAGCAGCCCGCCGTTGGACCCGCCCACGCAGCCAAGCCGCTCGCGCGAAGTGACGCCGCGGTGGATGAGGTGCTGCGCCACGGCCGCGAAATCCTCGAAGGCGCGGTGGCGGTTTTCCTTGAGCGCGGCCCGGTGCCAGGACGGCCCGTACTCGCCGCCGCCCCGGATGTTGGCCACCACGTAGACACCGCCGCGGGAGTGCGGCGCCTCGCCCGCCCCGCAGGAGGTTGCGGTCCGCCGCTCCAGCCAAGCCCGGCCGACGGTTCCGCTGTACGCAGGGGTCCGGGAAACTTCAAAGCCGCCGTAGCCGGAGAGCTGCGTGGGGTTCTGCCCGTCCCGGACCAGATCCCGCGAGGCCACCTGGAAGTAGGGGACCCGCGTGCCGTCCGCGGACACGGCGAAGTGCTGCTGCACCTCGTACTGGTCGTCATCAAAGAACGACGGCGACGCCTTCACTTCCGCGTGACGGCTCACCACGCCGGCGGTCACCACACCAGGGGTCACCTCACCACTGCTCCCGGAACCAGCGCGCTCCAGCGTTCCGCGCATCAGTGTGCTGGGGGTGGTGAAACCGGTGGCGACCAGCCAGAAATCGTCGCCGGCACCGCCGTCGGCCGGTCCTTCGTCTTCATCGTCCACCGCGTAGGCGTTGACGTCGTGCAGCGGCGGGCAAGCATCCAGAAGCGACGAAGCCCAGGCACCGCCGCCGGTCGCGCCGCCGTCGGCCGCGGCGCCGGGTACGGAGGGATCCAGCACTCGGATTTCGGATGAGACGTCCCGCAAAAGGTTCAGCAGCAGGAAATTCCGGGTCCAGCTCCACGACTGCAGTGACGTGTGCGCGTCCGGGGCGAAAAGCACCAGGAGATCGCGCGCTCCGGCAAGGTAGTCCTCGAACTTCGCCGCGAGCAGCGAACCGGCGGGGTAGGTGGTGCCGTCCAGTGACCAGTCCTGTTGCGGCCGGAGCAGGAGCCACTCGCGGTGCGCGCTGAGGTTCACATCTGTCGGCGCGTCGATCTCGAGCCAGGCGTCCTCCCAGCGGATGAAGGTGCTGCGGTTGTAGAAGTCGATGTAGTCCACGGCGAACGTGCGCTCGAAGCCGGGGGTGGAGTCGTGAACCGCAATGGCCATCATGTGGTCCTCCGGCACCTCAAAAAGCCGGGCAGCCGAGGCCAGGGCTTCGCCGCGTCGCAGGGTGACGGCCGTCCGGGCGTAGGAGGAGGCGGTCCGCGGCAGGTTCCCGGCCGTGGAGGCGACCAGCAGCGTGTCCGCGTCCAGCCATGAGACGTTCCCCTTCGCCGTCGGCAGGTCAAAACCGCCGTCGGCCGGTTCAACAAAAGTGCGGGTCCCGACGTCGAACTCGCGGTAGCGGTGGGCGTCGCCGCCGTCGGGGGAGAGCGCCAGCAGCGCGAGGCGGTACGGTTCGCCGGCGGCGGGGCGCAGGAACGTGGCACCGTGGAACACCCACTCCTCACCTTCGGTGGCGGCGAGGGCATCCACATCCAGCAGGACATCCCAGTCGGGGGAGTCCGTCAGGTAGCTTTCCCAAGTGGTGCGGCGCCACAGCCCCTTCGGGTTCGCCTGGTCCTTCCAGAAGTTGTAGTACCACTCGCCGCGCTTGCCCACCATGGCGATCCGGTCCGTGGAGTCCAGCACCTCCAGGATGCTTCCTTCCAGGCCCGCGTAATCGGCGTCCTCCAGACGGTCCTCTGTGCGCGCGTTCTGTTCGCGGACCCAGGCCAGCGGCGCCTCGCCGTAGATTTCCTCCAGCCAGACGTTCTCATCAGTGGGTTCGGGGGCGGACGATGAACCGGGCGCTTGATCAGCTGCAGTGATGGTCATGCGCCCCATCCAAACAACATTTTCGCGCCGCAAGCAAGTCAAGTGCCGGGGGCGCATGCCGATACTCTGGATGCCGTGGGTAAATCGAAGAGCATCCGGACAGCCATCATCGGCGCCGGACCCCGGGGAACCAGTGTGCTGGAGCGCCTGCTCGCACACGCCGCCGCCTACGCTGCTGTCCACCCCGGCCCCGCATCCCTCCATATCGACGTCATCGACCCCTATCCGGCGGGTCCGGGGCACGTGTGGCAGCCCGGCCAGTCCCGGCTGTACCTCATGAACACCCAGTCCTTCTATCCCACGGTCATCCCTGAGGACCCCCGGCTGGCGCCGCCGGTCGCGGGCACCACGTTCGAACGTTGGCGGGCCCGGCAGCAGCGTGATCCGATGCCGGCCCTGACGCCGGACGAGCGGTCCGAGCTGGCTGCCTTGGGATCGCGGGACTTCCCCAGCCGGGCACTGTACGGCCGCTACCTGCGCTGCACGATGGACGAGCTGTCGGCAAAACTGCCCGACGGCGTCACCGTCAGTTTTCACGAAACGACCGCCGTGTCGGTGCGCCCGTCAGGCGACGGAACAGCGGGGACGCCGGGGGAGGCCACCGCAGGGGACGGCACTCCGGGGGACGGCACCACGGGCGAGACAACACCAAGCACCAGAACGTTCGACGTCGGACTCGCCGGCGGCGGTTCACTCACCGTCGATTCCGTGGTCCTGGCCTTGGGGCACCTTCCGTCCCGGCTGAACCCTGAGCAGCGGGAACTCCAGGCGTCGGCCGGACAGCTGGGCCTGAGGTACTTGCCGCCGGCCGTCCCGGCGGACGTCGACTGGGCCGCGATTCCGGCCGGCGAACCGGTCCTGGTCCGGGGGATGGGGCTGAACTTCTTCGACGCGATGGGCCAGCTCACGGAGGGCCGCGGCGGAAAATTTATCGACGCCGGAACCCGGCTTGAGTATCAGCCTTCCGGCCACGAGCCGATCATCATTGCCGCCTCCCGCCGTGGCACCCCGTACCGTGCCAAGGCCGCGCTGGCCGGCTACTACCCGGCGTCGGTCACCCTGCGGTACCTGACCGATGCCGCGCTGGGGCGGTTCGCGGCCACCGGGATCCGCCCGGGTTTCGACCACGATCTCTGGCCCCTGCTGCACCGCGACACCCTCTGGGCCTACTACTCCACCCTGGTGCGCTCGCAGCCGGCGGCCGTCCCCGACGCCGCCGCGTTCCTGGCCGCGCTGGATGAGGCGTTGCGGCCGCATGCCCACAGCGCAGCCAACTGGGAAGCCGCGGTGGAGAGCGTCCTTGCCGTGCACGTCGGGCCGCGGCACCGGCTGGATCTGCGGGGCCTCGCGTCTCCCCTGGCGGGCAGGTCCTTCGTGTCGCGCGCTGAACTGGACGCCGCCGTCGTCGAGTATCTGCTCGATGACGCCCGCCGCTCCGCACTGGGCGAGGAGGATCCGGTGAAGATGGCCATCGGCGCCCTGCATCACGGGCGTGCGGTACTGAAAACGGCAGTGGCCGACGGCGGCATCACCGATCAGTCTTGGGTGGCCGGCCTCCGTGGCTGGTTTGAGTCGTTTGTGGAGGGCCTGGCCAGCGGGCCGCCTGCGCTGCGCGCTGAACAGCTGGCTGCCCTGGCGCGCGCCGGCGTGGTCAGTTTTGTGGGGCCCGACCCCCGGTTCAGCGTGGACCGACGGGCAGGCCGCTTTACCGCCGTCTCACCCTGGGTGAACGGTTTGCCGGTGGTGGCGAAGACCATGGTGGAGGCCCTCGCGCCGGCCAACCGCGTGTCAGCCAACGACTCACCCCTCCTGGAACAGCTCCTCGCCGACGGGATGGTGCGGCCCCGGCTGATGATGACGGTGGAAGGTGCGCCGGTGCAGGCCACGGGACTCGACGTTGCGCCGCACCCGTACCGGCCGGTGGCGGCCAACGGCTCGGTCACGGACGGTCTCTATGTGCTGGGCCTGCAGCTTTCGGCAACGCAGTGGGGCACGGCCATCGCCGCCGAGGCGATACAGCCGGGCGGACCCACATACGCCAGCGGGCAGCGGACGCTCCGCGACGCCGACGAAATCGCGCAGGCGATCCTCGGACACTGAGTCGAAATATTCGTCCTCACGTTCCCTGAGTTTTTGTCCAGGTAACGGCCCCTGAGCGCTCGGAAAAGCCGATTATCTGGACCAAAAACTCGAGAGTAAGAAAGTGCCCCTCCCCAACTGATTCAGTCGGGGAGGGGCACCTCTGTTTAAAGCTGGCCCGCCGTCAGGCGCTCGAGATTAGTGCTAGCCGCGCAGGCACTGCTGGTACTGGATCCACGCAATGCCGTAGCGGATCCAGCCCAGGATGTCGTACCACTTGGTGGGCGGTACTGGTGCAGTGCAGACCGGTGGAACGGGTACGTTGGCAGCGACCTGGACGGCAGCCTTCACCACGGTGCCGGACTCGGCAGCCGTGAGAACCAAAGTGCCGGATCCCTCAGCGGCGCCGGCGGGAACGGCGAGATTCACGGCGGCGGCGCCGGCCGAAACCGGCACCGTGCCAAGGCCCGTCACGGTCCCGGCGCTGTCCGTGAACACCGCAGCCAAGGAGGTATTCACCGGGCTGCCCAGCGAGGTGAGGTCCAGTTTGGAAACCGCCAGGGTGATGACGTCCCCGCCCTTGGCCTCCGCTGCCGTGGTGTTCACTACGGCCACCGTCCGCCGGGCGAAGTCCGGCGACACGGGATTGTGCGCCTGCAGGTACGTGATCCAGGCGTCCCGGTCCACCAGCCCTGAATCCTTGGTGCCGGTTCCGTCCTTGAACACCCGGAAGTTGTCGCCACCGGTAGCCAGGAAGCTGAACGTCCCGATCCGGTATGACTTCGCCGGATCGATCAGGGCACCGGCCACCCGGATGGAGGTGATCCGGTCACCGGCGGCACGCGTTGCGTCGTAGGTGTAGTTGACGTTCCTGGACAGGCCCAGCTGCTGGTAGGCGCGGCTGGGGACCGTGCCGTCGGCGTTCGTTTGCCACTGCTGCTCCAGGAGTGCCTTGAACTGCGCACCGGTCAGGGACGTGGTCCACAGGTTGTTCACAAACGGTAGGACCGAGTTGGCCTCCGCGTAGGTGATGGTGCCGTCCGGGGCGTAGTACAGCTCGTTGCGGAGGCCGCCGGGATTGACGACGCCGATTTCCGCGCCGCCCAGCTCGGCAGGCTGGAGCGACTCCAACAGTGAGTCGGCCACCATATTGCCCAGCGTCGATTCGCTGGCACGGTCATCGCGCTTGGCCGGCCCGCCTGCGGGGTCGGGTGTGAATGCTGTGGTGATATCAGCGGTCAGCGCACCAACCGGCTGGTTGCCGATCGCGGCTGCGTCGGCAAGGACCTTCTGAACAATCGCATCAACCGCTGCCACCCGCGGGTAGCCGGCCACCAGGCCGGCGGCGGCATCCGTGGTCCGCTTGACGTTCCCGGCCTTCGAAGCGGTCACTTCCTTGGTGGCCGTGTCCACCGTGAGCTGGATCTGCCCGATGTTCTCGCCGTAATTGCCGGTCTGGACAATCGGACGGGTCTTGCCGTCGGCCCCGGGGACCGGTGCGTCCCAGGCGTATTCCTTGTGTGTGTGGCCGGTGAAGATGGCGTCCACGTCGGCCGAGGTTTCGGTGACCAGCTTCGCGAACGGGCCGCCCGCTGCAACTTCCTGCTCGAGGGTGGGGCCGTCCGGCGTCCCTGACCCCGCGCCGTCGTGGTTTTCTGCGACGATCACGTCGGCGAGCTTCTCCGCCGTGATCTTGGCTGCCACGCGGTTGATGGCGTCCACCGGATCGCCGAATTCAAGATCGGCGATGCCGGCGGGTGTCACCAGGGACGGGACTTCCTGGGTGACCGTGCCGATGACGGCAACCTTTACGCCGTCCATGTCCAGCACCGTGTATTCCGGCAGGACCGGTTCGGTGGTTCCCTTCTTGTAAACGTTCGCCCCGAGCATCGGGAACGTGGCGTTGGTGCCGCCCGCAATGACGCGGTCGCGCAGGTCCGCCCAGCCGCCGTCGAACTCGTGGTTGCCCACGGCGGAAGCGTCCAGCTCCAGCGCGTTCAGCACATCGATGGTGGGCTGGTCCTTGGCAACAGCCGAAGCGAACAGTGATGCCCCGATGTTGTCGCCCGCGGACAGGAAGGCCGTGGCCCCGGGTGCGGCGGCGCGCAGCTTCTCGATGGTGCCGGCGAACAGCACCGTGTTGGTGTCGATGCGGCCGTGGAAATCGTTGATGCCCAGGAAGTTTAGCTCAACGCTGGCCGGCGTGACCGGGCCGGCAGGCAGGTCCAGCCCCACCACCACGGGATCGTGGTCGCTGGCACGGTACTGGTCCGGCGCATAGTAGTTGGTCACATTGTTGTTATACCTGCTGTACTCCAGCGCCACGGACTCTACGGAGTTGATGTTCCAGATGTCCGCGCCGCTGACCACTGCATCAGCGCCCGGGGAGGCCAGGATGTGGTCCAGCGAACCCACCAGGCCGCCGAAAAGGTAAGAGTGCTTCGCGGAGCCGTCGGTGTTCTTCGCTTTGCCGTCCTGGTTGACATAGCCGGCGTCCGTGAAGACATTCATCGGGTCTTCCTGGGCGTAGGAGTTGAAGTCGCCGATCAGGAAAACCTTGTCCGCGCCCTTCGTTGCCTGCAGACCGGTGGCGAAGTCCAGCAACGATTTGGCCTGGGCCGTGCGCGCCAGGTTCGAGGCTCCTTGGCCCTTGTCCGTGTCATCCGGCGTTGCAGCCGAACCCTTGGACTTGAAGTGGTTGGCGATGGCGATGAACTTCTTATCGTCCCCGGCGCCCACCGGCTTGAATACCTGGGCCAGCGGCTTGCGGGCGTTGGCGAAGGCGACAGTGTCGTTGTGGATGATGGACTCGCCCATCGGTTCGGCCACGGCCTTCTTGAAAATGAACGCGGTGCGGATCATGTCCTCGTCAGCCAGCGGGGGAGCGTTGGCGGGCGTGCGCACGAAGTCCCAAATGCCGGGAGTCGCGATGTTGAGGGCGTCCACCAGTTTGGCCAGGGCATCGTCGCGGTCCTTGCCGAACTGGGCGGAGTTTTCAATTTCCATGAGGGACACCACATCGGCGCCGGTCTTGGAGATCGCGGCCACGATCTTGTCCTGCTGGCGGAGGAAGTTCTCCGCGTTGGCTGCGCCGCGGGCGTTGCAGCCGCCCTGGACCGTGATGGGGTTGCCGTCGCGGTCCTTGTAGTACGTGCATCCCGTGAGGGTGTCGCCCGTGGTGGGGAAGTAGTTCAGCACGTTGAAGGAAGCGATCTTCAGGTTACCTCCGACGGCGGCGGGAGCCGCCGTCCGGGTGGCGCCGAAGCTGGCCGGCTGGACAGTGCCCTTGTTGGCCTCGGTGAGGTGGGTCAGCGGCTGGAACTTCCAGGCGTTATTGGCGTAGCTGAGCACCACGTTGGTAGCGAACGTCACCGGCGAGCCCACCCGGACCGGGTCCGTGGCGGTCAGGTATGGCAGTACCTGGGCTTTGCTGGTGGCGTCCTTCAAGAAATTCGTGCTGGCGCCGTCGTCGAGTTTGATGCCGCGGGTTGCGATGTCCGCCACGGCGGCCTGGTATCCGGCCGAGCCGTAACGCGCGACGGCGGTGGGCTGCACCAGCGGTGTGGTACCGCCCGAGAGGCCGATTTCGCCGTACTGGTTCAGGGAGTAGTTGTCGGTGACGGTGATCGGCCCTTGCGGTGCCAGCAGCATGCCCTCGAGTGCCTCGCGGAAGGTCTCGGCCGCCGGGAGCGTGAAGGCGGTGGCCTTCACTTCGGGGGCGGCGTCGGCGAGCTTGGTCAGCCCGGCGACGTCAGCCACGCTGACCTGGGTCATGCCGAAGAACTCGGAAACCTTCCCGGTGACTTCCACGAAGTCGCCGATCTGCACGGAGCCTGCGGTGGCAGGCGAGTAGACAAAAACAGCGTCCGACGCTGTGTGGCTGGCCGGGGTGAGGTGGCCACCGGTTCCGGGGGTCTGGACGTAGTAGCCGGCGAAACCGCCGGTGGGAAAGGCGGCAGTGACTTTGCCGCGCGTTGTCACGGCAGTGCCGGCCAGCGGACTGGCCGTTCCGGTGCCCTGGATTTCGGCAATGGTTTTGGTGCCGGTGCCGGGGACCGGGTCCGGCGTTGGATCGGGGTCCGGTGTCGGATCCGGATCCACGGTGCCGCCCGCCGCCGTCGGCGTGATGGCGGGGTTCAACGTGAAGTCTGCCCGGTTGCTGTTGCTGTCCGTCCCGGCGCTGCGGTTCAGGCTCTTGACATCGGCGTTGCCGGCGGGAAGTACGGCGGCCTGCGTTTCAAAGGTGTTGGACGAACCGTAGCCGAGGAGGTCTGCCACGCCGGCCGGTTCAATAACCGAGCCGGTGGTGAGGGTGGCGGCGGTGGCCTGCTTCGCCAGGACGATGGTTCCGGCGGAGCCGCTGAAGTTCAGGGAGGTCGCCACGAAATCCGGAGTCGGCAGCTCTGCACCTTCAACCCCACCGTTGTTGCTGCCGCCCTGGACCAGGTAGTGGCCCTTGGCAGGGATGGAACCGGTGAGGGCAGCCACGCTGGTGGGCGCCGCAGTTCCCGTGCCTGAACGGTACTGGACGGACCAGCCGTCGAGGGAGACCGCGGCGTCGGAGGTGTTGTAGAGCTCAACGAACTTACTCTTGTACGCTGCGCCGGAGCTGCCGCCGCTCAAATAGGCCTCGTTGATGACAACGGGTGAAGTGCCGGCCGCGGCCGGAGCTGCGTCGACGGCGAAGGCGGGGACCGCTGACAACGGAGCTGCGATAAGCCCCGCAGACAACGCTGTTCCGAACGCTAATTTCCACGGTGAATGGTGCATCCGCTCTACTTTCATTGGGGTGTCCCGGTAGGGGTTCGATGGAGTGTGTCCGGTTTGTACCGACGGACAGTGGCCGGACTCCACGTTTGATCAGGTGGTGTCCGGCACAGCAAAGCAGCGCCGAATGAACGCAAGGTTGATGGTGAGTGCATTTGGTGAAACGTCCGTGGGGCAAAACAATACCGGCCGGTAGCTTTAATGGAAGCTGCCGGCCGGTATTTCTTCAAGGGAATTTACTTATCCGATGATCTTGAACATCGCTCCCGTGGGGTCGGCCAGCGAGGCGAGGCGGCCGAACGGAGAGTCCTCCGGCCCGTCTATGACGGTGGCACCGAGCGAATCGGCCTTCTCAATCGAAGCGTCCGCGTCTTCGACGTTGAAGTAGATCTGCCAATTGGACGGAACGTCAACCGGCAGATACCCGGAGGCGTCCATGATGCCCGCCTTGGCGGAGTCCCCGGCGCCCAGGGTGGTGTACCGGAAGTCCGGCGTATCGCTCATGACATCCGTGTCCCAGCCAAACACGTCCTGGTAGAACTTCACGGCGGCGTCGTAGTCCTTGGTGTGGAGCTCGTGCCATGCGGCGGCGCCGGGCTCGGCTACGAGCTCATACCCCTTCATCTCGCGCGGTTGCCACACGCCGATTGCCGTGCCGGCTGCGTCGCCGAAGATGGCCATGTGGCCCTGTTCCGGAACATCCATGGGCGGCATGTAAACCTGGCCGCCGTTGGCCGCGACGGCGGACGCGGTGGCCTCGGCGTCGTCCGAGCGGAGGTACGTGGACCAGACGTCAGGCATGCCTGCCTGGTCTTCGTTTCTTCTGCATCAGCCCGGCCACGGTCTTGCCGTTCTTCCGCGCGGTGGTGTAACCGCCGTACTTCTCCTCGTCTCCGGTCTCGTATTCCCAGCCGAAGAGTTCGCCGTAGAACTGGCGGGCTGTGGCGATGTCTGACGTCATGAGGTCGATCCAGCAGGGTGCGCCGGGGGTGATCTCGGGTGAAGGCATGGTGGGCTCTGTCTGTCGATGGGTGGCAACAGAACCGACCCTATGTCCGGGCTCCGACAGTTTCAATGGGTTCGGTGTGGCGACCCATGAGCCGGTTAAACGAAGAAGCCCCGGCCCGCCATCATCTGGCGTACCGGGGTTCATTCGCGGAAGGTAAGAGATTCGAACTCTTGGTACGGGGTTACCGCACACTAGTTTTCAAGACTAGCTCCTTCGGCCGCTCGGACAACCTTCCCTAACGAGTAGTGTTTCATAGGCAGTTGGCTGCAACAAAACAGAGTCTGCCGTGCGTCCGGTGCACACTGGTTCTGGGGCACGAATCAGCTAGAAAACGGGAGTTCTCCATGAAAGCCGTCTACATTGCCGAACCCGGTGGTCCGGAAGTGCTGGAAGTCCGCGACGTGGACGCTCCGGTACCCGGTCACGGCGAGGTCTTGATCGACGTCGTCGCCGCCGGTCTGAACCGGGCAGACGTGCAGCAGCGCAGGGGCTTCTATCCGCCCCCGCCCGGCGCGTCCGAGATCCCCGGGCTGGAAGTCTCCGGGCGGATCGCCGGCTTCGGCCCTGGCGTCACCAAAGCGTTCTCCGTGGGTGACAAAGTGGTGGCGCTGCTGGCCGGCGGAGGCTACGCGGAGCAGGTTGCGGTGCCGGCGGAGCAGGTCCTGCGGATTCCCGACGGCGTTGATGTGGTCACTGCTGCGTCGCTGCCGGAAGTCGCAGCCACGGTCTACTCCAACCTGATCATGACGGCGCAGCTGCAGGCGGGCGAGACTGTCCTGATCCACGGTGCCACCGGCGGGATCGGTACCATGGCCATCCAAATGGCCAAGGCGTTCGGTGCCAAGGTGGCCACCACCGCGGGGACGGCGGAAAAGGTGGGGACCGCGAAGGCGTTCCTGGGCGCGGACATCGCCATCAACTACACCGAAGAGGACTTTCCGGAAAGCCTCCGGCGGCAGAACGGCGGCAAGGGTGCCGACGTGATCCTCGACGTCGTGGGTGCCATGTACCTGGCGCAGAACGTTGATGCGCTCGCTGACTATGGCCGGCTCGTTGTCATCGGCCTGCAGGGCGGGGCCAAGGGTGAGCTGGATCTTGGCCAGCTCCTGCGGAAGCGCGCGGCAGTGGTTGCCACGGCACTGAGGCCGCGCCCGGTGGCGGAAAAGGGCGCCATTATGAACGCAGTGCGCGAATCCGTGTGGCCC
The DNA here is from genome assembly GCF_055412845.1 of Pseudarthrobacter adonitolis. Lineage (NCBI taxonomy): Bacteria > Bacillati > Actinomycetota > Actinomycetes > Micrococcales > Micrococcaceae > Pseudarthrobacter > Pseudarthrobacter adonitolis. The sequence goes on from NZ_JBVAYW010000016.1 coordinate 41,837, forward strand.
CTCATCACCGACGGCCGGATCCGTCCGCTGGTGGCCAAGACCTTCCCGCTGGACCAGGCTGCGGCCGCGCACCGGTACTTCGACAGCGGCGACCATGTGGGCAAGATCCTGCTGGTCACGTAGGCCGGGTAGATACTGAGTATTGCTTTGCGTTGCGGACTGGGTTAGCATCACTCTATACGCGGTATGCACGGGTCTTGGGGGTCCGTGCATACCGACGCTGACGCCACCGCTAGGAGCATCATGTCCATCCGCCATAGCCTCCTCGCCCTGCTGCAGGACCAGCCGCGTTACGGCTACCAGCTCAGGGTTGAGTTCGAAAACCGCACCGGGTCCACCTGGCCCCTGAACATTGGGCAGGTGTACACCACGCTGGACAGGCTGGAACGCGACGGTCTGGTCAGCAATGACGGCAGTGACGGCGAAGGCCATGTGGTCTACAGCATCACCCACGCGGGCAAGGCGGAAGTGCAGAACTGGTTTGCCGCCCCCGTGGAGCGCGCTAATCCGCCCCGGAACGAGCTGGCCATCAAACTGGCGCTCGCGGTCACGCTGCCCGGTGTGGATGTGCAGGCCATCATCCAGGCCCAGCGGGTGGCGTCCATCCGGGCGCTGCAGGATTACACCAAGGCCCGCCGCGATACGGCCGCCAACCAGCGGGCGGCGGATACCGCCTGGCTGCTGGTGCTGGATTCGCTGATCTTCCAAACGGAAGCGGAGGTCCGGTGGCTGGATCTTTGCGAGGCTCGGATGCTGCAGCAGGCGCAGACCGCTGGCCAGGCAACACCACGCAAATCGTCCAACGGGGTCACTGTGGAAGAGGCTGCCCCGCTCATCGCGGATAACCGCCGATGAGCGTCCAAGGGCCGCAGCAGGTCCTGGAACTCGCCAAGGTCAGCAGGACGTTCGGTGAAGGCGCGACGGCGGTCGCCGCCTTGCGCGAGGTTGACCTCAGTATCAGGGCCGGCGAGTTCGTCGCCGTGATGGGTCCGTCAGGTTCCGGGAAATCCTCCCTCCTGGCGCTGGCCGGGGGACTTGACCGGCCGACGTCGGGCGGTGTCTTTGTGGAATCAACGCCACTGGGCGGGCTGGGACTTAACGAACTAGCCCGGTTGCGCCGCCGCGCCGTCGGCTACGTCTTCCAGGACTTCAACCTTGTCCCCACGCTGACCGCGGCCGAAAATGTGGCGCTGCCGCTGGAGCTGGACGGGACGGGCACCCGGAAGGCGCAACGCCAGGCGCTGGATGCGCTGCGGCAGGTGGGGATCCCGGAACTCGCGGACCGCTTTATGGACCAGATGTCCGGTGGACAGCAGCAGCGGGTGGCAATTGCGCGGGCCATCGTGGGCGACCGCCGGCTGATCCTGGCCGACGAACCCACGGGAGCCCTGGATTCCACCACCGGCCACGGCGTGATGGAAGTGCTCCGCGGGCGTGCGGATGCCGGTGCGGCCGTGATGCTGGTGACCCATGAGGCCCGGCATGCCGCGTGGGCTGACCGGGTGGTGTTCCTCCGGGACGGCCGGATCGTGGACCAGGCAGCGGCCATGCACGATCCCGCCATGCTCCTCGCGCAGGCCGGCAACTGACATGGCACTCACCCTCGCGCCGGCGCCCGGCGGACGCCGGCAGGCTTTCCGCGTCGCCGTGCGGATGGCGCGGCGCGATATCCGCCGCCACAAAGAGCGTTCCCTTCTGATCATCCTGCTGATCATGCTCCCCGTGGCCGCAATGACCGGGGCGGCTACCCTCGTCCAGAGCACCCAGGAGACCGCAGCCGAACGCGTGCAGTACCAGCTCGGCACCACTCAGGCGCGGTTCCGGCCCATGGCCATGGCAAATGGAGTCATGGTCCAGCACCCGGTCGAGGAGCTGCAGATAACCACGAGCGACTGGGACAGCAACCCGGACTTCACGCCGACTGATCCGCAGGACGCGATTCCGGCCGGCTACGACGTGCTGACAGAATCCACCCTTGACCTCACCGCCGAGTCGGGTGCGGCGGACGTGCGTGTGGTGGGCCGGGCAGTGGACGCCATGGCCCCGGCATTTGCCGGAAAATACACCCTGCTGGACGGCAGGGTGCCCGGGAATGATGCCGAGATGCTCGTGTCGCCGGGGCTGCTGGAGCGGTTCGGGCTGGGGCTGGGGCAGGAACTGGCGACGTCGGCAGGGACCTTCGTTGCGGTCGGAACGCTCCGCGATGCGGGCTATTCGGACAGCAACTCCATCGTCTACCTCAAGCCCGGCCAGGGCAGGGTGGGCGTTCCTCTTCCGCCGGACTCCGCTGTCCGCGAGCCAACCGCGTCGGCCATCAAGTCCACCATGTATTACCTCGTGGGCTCGGAGCCGGCGACCTGGAGCCAGGTCCTTGCGGCCAACGCCGTGGGGGTCACGGTGCTGTCCAGGTCCGTGGTGCTGAATCCGCCGCCCCAAGGGGAGCGCGGGCCGGAAGGCGCAGGAACCTTGTCCAGCGCGTCGTTGCCGCTCGCCGCCTATGCGGCAGGGGCGCTGCTGGGTGCTCTGGCACTGTTGGAGGTGGGGCTGCTGGCGGGAGCCGCGTTTGCCGTGGGCGCCAAGGGGCAGGTCCGGGAACTGGCCCTGCTGGCCGCGACGGGGGCCGAAAGCCCCACCATCCGCTCGGTGGTTATGGCGGCCGGCCTGTGGCTCGGCGGCATTGGCGTGGCAGCCGGCGCCGCTGTGGGGCTGGCCGCAGCCGCAGGGGTGGTGATCGTTGCGCGCCTGAACGGGTCAGTCCGATTCCCGGGCTTCCATCCGGACGCGCTGCTGACGGTCCTGGTGATGGTCATGGGCTATGTTGCGTGTCTGCTGGCTGCCTTGGCCCCGGCGCGGCAGGTGGCGCGGCAGGCCGTTCTGGGCGCGCTCAAATCGGGGCGGGCACCGGCGCCGGCCGGCAGGGCGTCCACGGTGGTGGGTGCTGTCCTGTTGGGCGTGGCCGCCGCGGCACTCGCGGCCGGCACGTGGCTTGCCGTCAGCAGCGAAGACCCTGACGTGTTCACCTCAAGGACGCCGGTCATTGCCTGGTTCCTGCTGGGAGGCGCGGTACTTGGCGTTACGTCCCTGGGCCTGCTGACCGGCGAGGTGGTGGCTTTCCTTGCCAAGCGGGCGTGGCGGCTTCCGCTAGCCGCACGCATGGCCGCCCGGGACTCTTCCCGCAACCGCAGCCGGACGGTTCCGGCGGTTGCCGCCGTCCTCGCGGCCGCCACCCTGGCCAGTGCCGGCATGGTCCTGGCGGCCAGCCAGCAGGCGAACGAGCAGCAAAACCACTACTGGTCCGCGTTGCAGAACCAAGCGGTCCTGCCGTTGTCCGTGGGGCAAACCCCACTGGCTGACGGCACTATGCCGGACCCGTTACGGATTGAACCCACTACTGTGGTGTCCGCCCTGACTGGCGCCCTGGACACCGTCGAATGGACCAGTGTGCTGCGCACAGCCGCCACCTGGAACTGCGAAACACGGCCCGAACTGGTTGACGCGTCGCCCGCCCAGACGCCGACATCGAGCTGCCTGCAATACTCGCTGGCGACGCCGGAAGGCAACGCGTGTCCCGTGACCGCCGGCGGGCGTGTCGTCGATCCGGAGGACTGGCGCTGCCAGGGACCGATGCGTCCGTATGAGTCCTGGGGACGTGCCGACCCGATCGTCGTCGGAACCGCGGGGGATGTCGCAAGGCTGTTTGGAACGGCGCCGACGGCGGAAGCACGCGACGTGCTGGCGGCCGGAGGAATGGTGGTGACCAACCCCGTGTTCGTCCGCGACGGGCATGCGGCCTTGGTGGCGCAGGACGTGCGCAAGCCCGCGCCCGGCGATCCCGCCACAGGCGCCTTCCAGGGGTACCAGGAGACGGGGCGGACGGAAGTTGCCGCGGCAGTGCTGGAACCGGCCGTCAATGTGCCATACTACGGAGTCGTGTCCCCTGAGGCTGCGGCCGCCGCCGGGATGCGAGTGGAAGAAGGCTCCCTGCTGGTCCAGCTCAGCGCCTACCCGGATGCCGCCCAGATGGATAAAGTGTCTGCCGCCCTCGCCGGCATCTACGCGGGCCGCTACGGGTCAATGCATGTCGAGCCCGGCGCCGAGCGGGACGCATCTCTGATCCTCTGGTCCATCGTGGGTCTGGGGGCGCTGATCACGCTCAGCGCGGCGGGCATCACCACGGGACTGTCCATGGCGGACTCACGGAAAGACCACGTGACCCTAGCCGGGGTGGGTGCGGCCCCGCGCTTGCGGAAGGCGCTCGCAGGTTCGCAGGCGCTGATGACGGCAGGTCTCGGAACTGTGCTGGGAAGTGTTGCCGGGATAGTGCCCGCCGTGCTGCTGGTGACCGCAACCGGGATGGCGCGGACCGCCGTCGTTCCCTGGCTCCAGCTCGTGGCGCTGCTGATCGCGGTGCCGCTCACCGGTGCGGCCCTGGCGTGGCTGTTTACCCGGGCGAGGCTTCCGGGTTCCCGCCGGGAGGTGGGGACCTGAGCGGTCTGCCGCGGCAGCTGGGCGGGTGGGGAGCTGGGCAGCGGAGTGGGGTAGGGCCGGAATTAGGTCACACAGTTGGGTCTTTTTGATTGGGCCCAACAGGCCTACCGTGGGGCTTAGGACGCTGTCCGTCCCGGACGGCCGAGGTACGGAGGGACCTCTTATGACAACACATGTTGCCGATTGCAGTGTTACCCGTTGCTCGTTTAATGACCACGAAGGCTGTACGGCCCACGCCATCACGGTTGGCGGGAGCAAAGACCACGCCAGCTGCGCCACGTTCATCGACACTGGGACGCACGGCGGGCTGCCCAAGGTCCTGGCAGATGTCGGAGCATGCCAGCGCGCCGAGTGCGTCCACAACGACCACCTGATGTGCAACGCCCCGGAAGTCCACGTGGGCCCCGGCGCTGACAACGCGGATTGCCTCACTTACGCGCACACGTAGCCACGGCTCCCGCTCGGGATTAGTCACGAAGGCCTCCGTCCAGGAAACCCTGGACGGGGGTTTTTTTGCGCTCGGCGCCTCCCGCCCGCCGTTCACCGCATTGGCAGGCGGCGCGGGCACAATGCCGCGTCGGCGTTGGTAGGGTGCCTTTGGGCATCTCACTGAAGCACCAAATCTCAAGGAGGAGACATGGCCAGCAGGCCTGACGAACCGGTAAGTGCAGCGCAAGGAGGCGGCCCGTTGACCGACGATCCGAAGCTTCCGCCAACGGCCGTGGATGAGGCCGTCCGCGAGGCTGACGACGAACAATGGACCCCGGCCAAGATCGCCCTGTGGGCAGCCATCGCACTGCTCGGCGGCTTCGCCTGGTTCATGCTGGCCATCGTCCGGGGCGAAACCGTCAACGCGATCTGGTTCGTTTTTGCCTCGGTCTGTACCTACCTGATCGGTTACCGCTTCTACTCCAAAGTGATCGAACGCTTCATCACCAAGCCGAATGACCGCCGCGCCACGCCGGCGGAATACAAGGCTGACGGCAAGGACTATGTCCGCACGGACGGCAACGTGCTGTTCGGCCACCATTTCGCCGCCATCGCCGGCGCCGGCCCGCTGGTCGGGCCGATCATCGCGGCCCAGATGGGCTACCTCCCCGGCACTATCTGGATCATCATCGGAGTTGTGCTCGCAGGCGCCGTCCAGGACTACCTGGTGATGTTCTTCTCCATGCGCCGCGGCGGCCGTTCCCTGGGCCAGATGGCCCGCGAGGAATTGGGCGTCATCGGCGGCACGGCAGCACTGATCGCCACGCTGCTCATCATGGTGATCATCGTGGCGATCCTTGCGCTCGTCGTCGTCAATGCCCTGGGCGAAAGCCCGTGGGGTGTGTTCTCGGTGGGTATGACCATCCCGATTGCGCTGTTTATGGGCGTCTACCTGCGCTACATCCGGCCGGGCAAGATCATGGAAGTCTCCCTGATCGGCTTTGTGCTCCTGATGGCCGCCATCATCGGCGGCGGCCTGGTGGCGGAGACCGAATGGGGTACCGCGTTATTCACCCTGGACAAGGTGACCATTGCCTGGGGCCTCATTGTTTATGGCTTCATCGCCGCCATCCTTCCGGTCTGGCTGCTATTGGCTCCCCGCGATTACCTCTCCACGTTTATGAAGATCGGCGTGATCGTGATGCTCGCGCTGGCCATCATCGTGGTCCGCCCGGAAATCACTGTCCCGGCCTTCAGCGAGTTCGCCAGCCGGGACAACGGGCCGGTCTTCCCCGGTGCCTTGTTCCCGTTCCTGTTTGTCACCATTGCCTGCGGGGCGCTATCCGGCTTCCACGCCCTGATCTCCTCGGGCACAACCCCGAAACTGATCGAGAAGGAACGCCAGACCCGTTTCATCGGCTACGGCGGCATGCTGATGGAGTCGTTTGTGGCCATCATGGCGCTGGTCGCGGCCATCTCCATTGACCGCGGGCTCTACTTCGCCATGAACGCGCCGGCGGCCCTGACCGGCGGCACGGTGGAAACAGCGGCGGCCTGGGTCAACAGCCTTGGCCTCGCCGGAGTCAACGTCAACCCGGCCATGCTCGCGGAGACGGCAGCCAACGTCGGCGAGCAAAGTATTGTGTCCCGGACCGGCGGTGCGCCCACGCTTGCCGTCGGCCTCGCCCACATCATGCAGCAGTTCATCGGCGGGACGGCCCTGATGGCGTTCTGGTACCACTTCGCCATCATGTTCGAGGCGCTGTTTATCCTCACCGCAGTTGACGCCGGCACCCGCGTTGCGCGCTTTATGCTGCAGGACTCCATCGGCAACTTCGTCCCGAAGTTCAAGGAAGCCTCGTGGCGGCCGGGAGCCTGGCTGTGCACCGCCGTTATGGTGGGCGCCTGGGGTGCCGTGCTGCTCATGGGCGTGACTGATCCGCTGGGCGGCATCAACACGCTGTTCCCGCTGTTCGGCATCGCCAACCAGCTGCTGGCCGCCATCGCGCTGTCCGTGTGCCTGGCCATCGTCGCCAAGCGGGGGAGCTTCAAGTACCTCTGGATCGTTGCGGTGCCACTGGCCTTCGCGGCGGTGGTGACCATCACGGCGAGTTACCAGAAGATCTTCTCCTCAACGCCCGCCGTCGGCTACTTCGCCAACAATGCGGCCTTCAGCAAGGCACTCGCGGACGGCAAGACGGAGTTCGGCTCTGCCAAGAGCGTGGCGGCCATGGAAGCCGTGGTGCGCAACACCGCGATCCAGGGCTGGCTGTCCGTCATCTTTGTGGTGCTGAGCATCATCGTCATCGCCATGGCGGTGATGGCCACCATTCAGGCCTTCCGCAACCATTCCGCGGGGATCCCGAACGTTGACAACGAGGATGAGGCCCGGCCGTCGAAGGTCTTCGCGCCCGCCGGGCTGATCCCCACACCCGCGGAACGTGAGCTGCTGGCCGAGTGGAACAAGCTGCCGGCCGAGCTGCGGTTTGAAAGGGCGGGTCACCACAAATGAGCCCCGGTCTGGCCGCGGTGGCTACAGGGCTCCGGGGTTTCGCCCGGTACCTCGGCGGCGTGCTCGGTGCTGATGCGTACGCCAAGTACCTGGAGCACCACCACGCTGCCGGACACGGGGAGCCCCCTCTGACGGAACGCGAGTTCTGGCGGGACCGGACGGACCGCCAGGACTCCAACCCGCAGGGCCGGTGCTGCTGACGCTGACGGCCGGCCAGCCTTCATCGGCTGGTCGGCTTCATCGACTGGGCTGCTTCATCGACTGGACGGCCCGTCCTCCGCTCGTGAGAGTATGAACGCATGAGCGATCCGACAGACACTCAGCCTGATGATGTCCCCGTTGAGGGCAGGACCCTCGACAACGGCGAACCGGCCATGCCGGCTGCGGCCAGCCCGGCTGGATCCGGCGCCGGCTCTGGCGCTGCTGGCCCGGCCAGCACCGGCCCGGCGGCTACAAGCACGTCACTCGGCGGCAAGGCCACGGGCAGCAACCTGCAGGACCTCGTGGACGAGCCCGCGAAAGTGATGCGGATCGGCACCATGATCCGGCAGCTCTTGGCGGAGGTTAAGTCAGCTCCGCTGGACGACGCCGCGCGCGAACGCCTCGCCGAAATCCACGAGCGATCCATCAAGGAGCTGCAGGACGGGCTGGCCCCGGAGCTCGTTGAAGAGCTGGAACGGATCAGCCTGCCCTTCCCGGAGAACGCCACGCCGTCGGACGCCGAGCTTCGGATCGCCCAGGCGCAGCTGGTGGGGTGGCTGGAAGGCCTCTTCCACGGCATCCAGACGGCCATCGCAGCCCAGCACGCCGCACGGGAGCAGGCCGCCACCCAGCTGCACCTCAAGCAGCTTCCGCCGGGCACCATGATCGCCCCTGGTGTGGTTATCGGGGAGAACGGCGAGCCGCAGAGGGCCGCCGCCGGCCAGGGTTCCGGTCCGGTACCGTCTGGCCAGCCGGATGACCCGGACCACGGCCCCGGCCAGTACCTCTAGGTTCCTGCGTGGGATTCTTTACTGCCGCCCGCCAAGGGCGCAAGGACGATGCTGAGCTGGGGAAGGGCCTTTGGCGCCGAGCCCACGATCGTTTCCACCGGGGCCTGGACCGCTATCACCAAGTCCTCGAAGGTGTCGAAGACGAGCAGCTTTATGCCGAACTCGTGGAAGTAGCCAACGAGCTGGCGGGGCTCCTGGAACGTGTCCGTGTTGTTTGCGTCGAGTCCCAGCGACGTTCGCCCAGCGAGGGGCTGGACATTCCCGGGGACTTGGCAGGTGTGCACCGGTCGTTGTCGAAGGCGGGCAACTCGCTGGCCACCACTGCCGAGGCTGCCGCCATGCTGCGGCTCGCCGTCGGTCCCGTCCCGGTGGGGGCGGCTTCGGTGCGCCGCCGCGCGCAATCAGTGTTTGAGCAGGTGGCCGACGCCGAACGCCGGCTCGCCGAAGATGCCGCCGCCGGCGGACAGCCCGAAAGTATTTCGGGCTGAGCCTCAGGCGGCGATCCGGGCCTGCCCCATGGCAACAGCGTCGATGACGGCCCACGATTCCTCGCCGACGCAATTCCGGCTGGCGAAACGCTCGGCTTGCTTCAGGGAATCGAAGCTTTCAGTGCTGATCCGGCCGCAATCGGCGTCGAAGTACGTGACGTGAAATTCCTGGGTAAGTTGGTTTTCCATAAATCCAGTCTGCAACCGGGGTCTGACAATAACCGTTCATCAGTTCCGCGTGTTGCCCAGGCGGAGCACCCGCTCCTGCGCGAGCATGGCCGAACGCTTGGCCTTGTCTGCTGCCCGCGCCGCCTGCTTGGCCTCGGCCGCCGCCGTGCCCAGGCTTTTCCTGGCACTTTCCAGCTGCTCCTCCGCGGCTTTGAGCCGGTCGCGGAGCTCGCGTGTTTCACGGGTGAGGTCCGCGACTTCAGCCTCCGTGTCCGCCAGCTGCCTTTGCCGGTCCGCGGCCAGCCGGGCGGACTCCTCCTCAGCCCCAGTGGCCTCGGCCAAGGCGGCGTTGGCTTTCTCCAGGGCCGAAGGGGACGCCGGTCGCGGAGTTTCCCGGACAGCCTTGAGGCGCGGCTCGTCCGCGGGTTTGCGGGTGCCGCGTTCCGCCGTCGTCCGTTCTTCGTGCCCGGGTGCCTCGGCCGGTGGCTGCTTGGGAGTGACTTGTGGTGTGGCGCGCGGCGACGGCACTGCCCCGGGCACCGCTACGGCCCCATCGAGATCAACAGTGTCCACGCCGTCGGCGGACAGTGCCTGGACCAGCAGTCCGCTTTGGACAGCGGCGGTGGCACCTTCGTCGGCGGTCATCGCCTGCAGGGTCCGCTCGACGTCGGCCGCGATGGTGTCGCTGATGCTGCGCCCCTGGCGCTCGGCAACGGAGCGGGCGGTATCGACGGCGGTTCCGAGCAGGGTGCGGCGCTCCCGCGCCAGTTCCCTCAGGGCGGCGGCGTCGAGGGATGCCTGGGCCGACCGCATCCGTTGGCCGAGCTCGGCAAGCTGCGCGAGCACTCCTGGCTCATGGATGGCCAGCATGTTGACGGTCCAGGCTGCCACTGACGGTTTTGGCAAGGCCTTGACCTCGGCCAGGAGCTCCTTCCCGGAACCGACGGCGTCCTTGGCTGCGGCCGTCCGGGCAGCCACAAATTCTTCGAAAGGCAGAGCGTACAGTTCGAACGCGATAGCCGCCAGCGCCTTGTCATCCATGCACGCCATCATAGGGGGAGCGAAGGCTGCACTTCGCGCAGCCTAGACTGGCCGCTTGAGAAGAGTGTGGGGGCTCCTTGTCCGGCCGGCGGTTCTGATATTGGCAGTCTGCATTCCAGTGGCCGGCTGCTCAACCGCCTGTCCAGCCATCGGGTGGGTCAACTCCGTCTCTGTTGAACTGGCGGGGGATCTTTCGCGGGTTGATACCGTGCAGCTGTGCGCCGATGGCGCATGTTCGGAGCTGCGCCCGGAGCTTGGGTCAGCAGCACCGCGCATTGTCGTGACAACGCCGCTGGATGCCTCAGCCCCGCCCACACCGGAAACCCAGCCGACCATGGCCCCGTTTTACGCTGAAAGGATCGACGCCGATACTTGGCGGTTCACCGTCAGCATGAGCTCCCCGGATCACGTGACCGCAAAAGCGCTGTCTGCAACGGGTCAGGTCCTCGCTGAGAAGGAAGCCGACCTGGACTGGAATCGGGTGGGCGGCTCAGCCCAATGCGGCGGTCCCGCGGAAGCTTCGCCGGTGATGCTTACCGTGCCCCAGAACGAGGCGGCCAGCACGGCAAGGCCAGTCCTTGAGTGGCCGGACCGGCCAGCTAAACACCGGTTTCCGGCGCGAACGTACAGTCGGGGCCCCAAACCGGTGGGCCTCAAGTGTCCGTTCGCTCGAGATCCGGGGGCAACGTCGTGCGATTCCTGCCCAGCAGGTTCTTCACGAGAGTCCGGTTGACGGTAGACGGTTTGGGCTTAACCAGCGAAAAACCCCCTAAAAACCGTGGTTTCTAGGGGGTTTGTCCCGAGCTTCCTATCAGAATCGAACTGATGACCTTTTCATTACGAGTGAAACGCTCTACCAACTGAGCTAAGGAAGCACCGCACAAAATCTCCCGGGTAACCGGGCGGTTCATGCAAGAGTCAACTGTAATAGAATCCCTGCACCCGGGTCAAAATGGGCGTCCCAAACACCTCAGCAGACCGTGTTGTCGGCAGGAACCGTCCCCTCCACAAGATACTTGTCCACGGCGTCTTCGAGGCAGCTGTTGGCCCGGCCGTAGGCGGTGTGGCCCTCTCCCTCCCAGGTCAGCAGGGAGGCGTTGCCTAGCTGTTTGCGCAGGGATGCGGCCCATTCCACGGGGGTGGCAGGGTCGCCGGTGGTTCCGACAACCACGATCGGGGCTTCACCGGTGTATTCCACCGGGGCCGGGGTGCGCACGTTTTTGTACGGCCAGTCTGCGCAGTTGGTGCCGCCGTAGGCGAAGAAGTAGCCCAGTGTGGGGGATTCCTGCATAAGCCGCTGCTGTTCCGCACGCATGGCGGCAGTGTCGGACACCATGGGGTAGTCCAGGCAGTTGATGGCGCTGAAGGCGAAGGTGGAGTTGGACGTGTACTTCCCATCGGTGCCGCGGTCCGCGCCGAGGTCCGCCAGTCGGAGCATCAGGCTCACGTCACCCGTCATCGCGGCCTCAAGGGCCTGGGTCAGGGCGGGCCAGCTCTGGTCGTTGTACAGCGGAGTGATGAGACCGCTGACGAACATCGTGGCGTTCACCAGGCGGCCGTCCTTGGCCAAGCGGGGCGTCTCCTGGACTGCGTTGATGATGTCGCGGATCTGTTGGACTCCGCTGTCCACATTCCCGCTGAGCGGACACGAGGATTCCTGCTGGCAACTGGCCACATAGGCCCTGATGGCTTTTTCGAAGGCCACGGCCTGGCCGCTGGTCAGCTCCTCGTTACTGATGGACGGATCCAGGGCACCATCAAGGACCATGCGGCCCACATTGTCCGGGAACAGCGAGGCGTAGGTGGAACCAAGGAAAGTGCCGTAGGAGTACCCCAGGTAGTTGAGCTTCGCGTCGTTGAGCACGGCCCGCAGGATATCCAGGTCCTTGGCCGCACTCACCGTATCGATGTGGCCCAGTACAGGACCGGTCTGTTCGGCGCACTGCGCTGCGATGGCCTTGTTGTCGGCCAACGCGGTGGCAAGCCCGGCGTCGGTCTCCAGGGCATAGACCTTTGCCCGCGACGCGTCCCGTTCGGCATCGGTCAGGCACGTGACAGGGGCGGAGCGCTTGACGCCCCGCGGGTCAAAGCCCACCAGGTCGTAGCTGGCGCGGACGGACTGCGAGAAGTGCGTTCCGGCCGCATCCTTGACGAAGTCGTAGCCGGACCCGCCCGGACCACCCGGGTTGACCAGCAGGCTCCCGGTTTTCTTGCCGGTGCTGGGGGCCCGCAGCGCAGCTATCTGGATCGTGTCGCCGTCCGGCTTCGCATAGTCCATGGGCACGGTGACCTTGGCGCACTGGAAGCCGTTTTCGCAAGACTCCCACACCACCTCCTGGGCGTAGAAGGTGTCCAAGCCAGCGGGCGCGGACGCCACGATGGAAGGGTCTGCCTTTGCCGTAGCGGGGGCCGCGTCCGGGGTGTCCCCGCCAAATAGGCTGCACGAGGCCAGCGTCAGGGCCAGGATCAGGGCGCCGGCAGCCCGCAGCCCAATCACCAGGGATCGGGAGCGTGCGGGCAGGGGGCGTGCAGTCATCGAGCGGTCTCCTAGTAGTTGCTAGATCAGGCTGGCTGCCATGGACTCAATGGTCAACAGCGGTGCAACGTTGGTGGTGGTGATGCGTTGGCGGGCTTTGTTGATGGCGTCCATGCGGGCGAGGGTGGTCTCCGGGGCAGACCGGGCGGCGAATTCCTCCAGCTCGCCCCTGAGCTCAACGTTCACCAGCTCCACGGCGTTCCCGAGCTGGATGATCAGCACATCCCGGTAGAACGAGAGGAGGTCCGTCAGCGTCCGGTCCAGGGAGTCCGTGATGGATCGCTTTGCCCGTCGTTTCTGGTCGTCTTCAAGCTGCCTGACCTGGCTGCGCATGGTCGGCGGGAGCGTCCCTGACTCCGGGGCACCCAGGGTGGCCAGCAGCGCAGCCTTCTCGGCGGCGTCGCGCTCTTCATTGGAACTGTTGGCTTCCGCGGTGGCGATCTTCACCAGCTTGTCCGCCATCATCACCGCCGCGGTCACGCCGCGCAGACCCAGCGGGAACCTCACGGTTTCTAGCCGGCGTTCCCTCGCCTCAGGGTCCCGCGCCAGCCGGCGGGCGATTCCCACGTGGCTTTGCGCCGCGCGGGCCGCGCGTTCGGCGAGCGCCGGGTCCACTCCATCGCGCTTCACCAGCAAAGCGGCGACGTCGGCGGCCGGCGGCAGCCGCAGGGCCACGGCCCGGCAGCGCGACCGGATGGTCACCAGGACGTCAGCGGGCGACGGCGCACAAAGCATCCAGATGGTCCGCGGCGTGGGTTCCTCGATGGCCTTCAGCAGCACGTTGGTGGTCCGCTCGGCCATGCGGTCGGCGTCTTCCACCACAATGATCCGCCAGCGCCCGGACGACGGCCGGTTGCCCGCCTTCGATACCAGGTCGCGGGCTTCATCGATGGTGATGGTGACCTTCTCGGTCCTGACGAACGTCACGTCGGAATGGGTCTCGCCCAGGATGGTCAGGCAGGCGGGACACTCGCCGCAGCCGCGCCTGGCCACGTCGTCCTGGTCGCAGTTGAGGGCGGCCGCGAAGGCCTTCGCGGCGTTGGAACGCCCGGAGCCGGGCGGGCCCGTGAAGAGCCAGGCATGGGTCAGTCCCTCGCCCAGCGTGGCCTGGCGGAGCTGTTCGACGACGGCGGGCTGGCCCTGAAGGTCGTCCCAGACAGTCATGCGGCGCCCCGGCCTGCAGACGCGAGCAGGGCATCCACCCGGGCGAGGATCCGCGCGGCCAGGTCATTGACGGGTAGGTCAGCCGGCAGGACCAGGTATGTCTCCGGCCGGCCGGCGGCCAGCTCGAGGAACGCCCCGCGGATTGTTGAATGGAACTCATCGGCCTCTGACTCAAGGCGGTCTTCGGCGGCGTGGCCGGCGGTGCGGCGGCGGCGGCCGTCAGCGGGATCCACGTCCAACAACACGGTGAGATCCGGCTGCAGCCCAGACGTGGCCCATTCGTTCAGCGAACGGACGGCGTCGGTGCCAAGATCCCGGCCGGCCCCCTGGTACGCCACCGAGGAATCAATGTAGCGGTCGGTGAGGACGACGTTGCCGCGTTCCAGTGCCGGGCGGATGACCTGGCTGGCATGGGCTGCGCGCGAGGCGGCAAAAATGAGGGCCTCGGTGTGGGCGTCGATGTGGCCGTGGCCGTGGTCCAGGACCAGGGAACGCAGTTTTTCGCCAATGGGCGTCCCGCCGGGTTCGCGGGTCCTCAGGACCGTCAGGCCACGTGTTTCCAGGGTCTCGGCAAGCCGGGCAGCCTGGGTGGACTTGCCGGCGCCGTCGCCGCCCTCGAAGGCGATGAAAAGTCCAGGGCTGTTGGTGGTCACTGCTCAAGCCTACCGACTTCGGGCGCCCCCGCACGTCCAAGTACGCTTTCTCCATGAGTCTCTCGGAACAGTACGCAGCGTCCCTGTCGGCCGAAACCGTGGTGGTTGCCGCCGGCCGGCCGCCACGTGAGCGGGACGAGCCCGTCAACCCGCCCATCGTGCTGTCCTCGACGTACTTCGGCACGGGAGCGCTCGGCGACGGGGACCGGGGCTACGGCCGCTATTCCAACCCCACCTGGGATCCCTTTGAGGAGGCCCTGGGCCAGCTTGAAGGATCTGAACTGCCCGGCCTGCTTTACGCGTCCGGACTTGCAGCCGTCAGTTCGGCACTGTCCCTGCTGCCCGCTGGAGGCGTCCTGGTGATGCCGTCGCACAGCTACGCGGGCTCGCTGGTGATGGCCACGGAGCTGGCGCAGAAGGGCTTCCTGGAACTGCGGACTGTGGATATCGCGGACACAGACGCGGTCAAAGCACAGCTCGCCCCGCGGGGCCCGGACGCCAAGGCGGCCGGGATGCTGTGGCTTGAGAGCCCCACCAACCCCATGCTGGGCATCGCCGATATCCGAGAACTCACTGCGGCGGCCCATCACGTGGGCGCCATTGTGGTGACGGACAATACGTTCTCCACGCCACTGGTCCAGCAGCCGCTGAGCCTGGGTTCCGACGTCGTCCTTCACTCGGTGACCAAATACCTGGCCGGACATTCCGACGTCGTCCTCGGCGCCTTGGTGACTTCCAACCCGGACATCCGGGCAGCGCTGCTGCACCACCGGATCATCCACGGAGGCATTGCCGGGCCATTCGAGGCATGGCTGGCACTGCGCGGCCTCCGGACCCTTGCCCTGCGTGTGGAAAGGTCGCAGGCATCCGCCGCGGTCCTGGCCGAACGCCTCAGCACGCACCCCCTGATCGAAAGCATCCGGTTCCCGGGCCTTCCCACGGACCCCGGCCACGAACGGGCCAAGACCCAGATGACGGCATTCGGCTCGATCGTCTGCATCCAGATCGCGCCGGTGGCCGGTCTGAGCGGAGCGGACGCCGCGGACAAACTGGTCCGCGCCCTGCAGCTCTGGCTCCCGGCGACATCCCTGGGCGGGGTGGAATCGCTGATCGAACGGCGTCGCCGCCACACGGCTGAGCCGCTAAGTGTCCCTGACAACCTGGTGCGCCTGAGCGTCGGCATTGAAAACATTGAGGACCTCTGGGCCGATTTGAAGCAGGCGCTCGACTCGCTGGGCCGCTAGGCTTGGACGGTGGACGGTGAACTGATAATTCGGCCTGTAGAGCTGGCAGTGTTTTTTATCCTTGCCCTGGTGGCACTCGGACTTGAGGTGTGGGCTCTGCTGGACTGCGTCAGGCACAAGCCCGCCGCCTTTGAGGCCACCGGCAAACGAAGCAAAACCTTCTGGCTCGCCCTGACCGGCGGAGCCACCCTGATCGGCGTCATCTCGCTCTTCAGCAGCGGCGGAATCTTCGGCACGCTTGGCCTCTTTGGGCTCGCCGCCGTGGTGGCAGCGTCCATTTACCTCGCAGACGTCCGGCCAGCGGTCAAGGACGCCGGACGCGGCGGCAGCCGCAATACGGGGCCCTACGGCGGCTGGTGACCCCCACCGGCCCCTCAGCTCGCAGGCTCGCTCAGGGAACCCTGCCGGCGTGGGCCCACACTAAACTGACGGCGCCACAGCTTCCCAGGCCACGGTCAGTTCGCCCAGGCGCCACCGCGACGGCCCGTCCTGAACCGGCCACCCGCCGTCGAGCAGTGCCGTGCACATGGCGTGCCAGCGCTGCCTGTTGCCGAACGAGGCCAGCGGCGCCGACTCCAGCCAGGCCCGGTCCATGGCCTGCATCAGCCGGTGGACAGGCTCGCCCGGAACGTTGCGGTGGATCAGTGCCTTCGGCAGCCGCTCGGCAATTTCCGACGGCAGGTCAAAGCTGCCGAACCGCACGGACATGCTCAGTGACAACGGCCGCTCGGCATCGAGGGCAACCCACGTCACCCGCCGCCCGATCTCATCGCACGTCCCGTCGATAAAGAGACCGTCGGGGGCGAGCCGTCCCTGGACCAGCCGCCAGATCCCCGCCACATCGGCCTCTTCGTACTGCCGCAGGACGTTGAAGCCGCGGACCAGCACCGGACGCCCGGACAGTGGCAACTCGAAACCGCCTACCTGAAAGCTCAGTCCCGGCCTCTCCAGCGCTTTGGCCACCCGGACGCGCTCCGGCTCGATTTCGATTCCACACACCCGCACGTCCGGCCGGACGGCGCGGAGGCGTTCAAAGAGTTCGACGGCGGTGGCCGGCGTTGCGCCGTAGCCCAGGTCAACCACGAGAGGGTCTTCGGCAGCGCGCAGGCGCCAGGCCTGGGGGCCGGTGAGCCAGCGGTCCACGCGGCGCATGCGGTTGGGATTGGTGGTGCCCCGGGTGACGTTTCCAACGGGCCTGCCTGGCCTGGCGGGTCTGCCCTGCGCGCCAGCGGTCCTGCCCGAGATCTGGGCGTTCGCCACCCGTTCCGCTTTTTGCACCACCGCACCACCCTATCCCTGCGATCCTTCCGCTGCCTTCCGATTCCTTGAGAAGTGTCGCCCCTTGTAACGCAAGGCGGGTGCCGCCGTGCCTCGGCTAGGATAAAAATCATGACTTACAAGCTGATTCTGCTGCGCCACGGCCACAGCGAATGGAACGCCAAAAACCTATTCACCGGCTGGGTGGACGTTGACCTCAACGACCAGGGCCGCGAGGAAGCAGCACGCGGCGGCGAGCTCCTGGTTGAGAACGATCTTCTCCCGGATGTCCTCTACACGTCGCTCCTGAAGCGGGCCATCAACACGGCCAACATTTCCCTGGACAAGGCCGACCGCGGCTGGATCCCCGTCAAGCGGGACTGGCGCCTGAACGAACGCCATTACGGTGCCCTGCAGGGCAAGGACAAGGCACAGACCCTGGCCGAATACGGCGAGGAGCAGTTCATGGAATGGCGCCGGTCCTACGACACCCCGCCGCCGCGCCTGGCCGACGACTCCAAGTTCTCCCAGGCCCACGACCCCCGTTACGCGGACCTCGGCGACGCACTTCCCCGCACCGAGTGCCTCAAGGATGTCCTGGTCCGCCTGCTTCCTTACTGGGAATCGGACATCAAAGACGACCTCAAAGCCGGCAAGACCGTCCTGGTCACCGCCCACGGCAACTCGCTGCGCGCCCTGGTCAAGCACCTGGATGGCATCAGCGACGACGCCATCGCCGGCCTGAACATCCCCACGGGCATCCCGCTGGTCTACGACCTGGACGAGGACTTCCAGCCGATCAAGCCGGGCGGCACCTACCTGGATCCGGCGGCCGCCGCGGAGGCCATCCTGGCAGTGGCCAACCAGGGCAAGTAATAAGGTAGCTAAACGAACGACGGCGGGCCGGTCACCTCAGGTGACCGGCCCGCCGTCGTACATGTAAGGGGAGCGGCTAGAAGCCCTGCGGCTGCCATTCGCCGGTGACGAGGTACGTGACCTTGCGGGCCACGGACACGCCGTGGTCGGCGAACCGTTCGAAGTAGCGGCTGGCCAGGGCCACATCCACGGTGGTGGCGGGGGACTCGGCCCAGTCCGGGGCGGCGATCGCCTTGAAGACGCTCAGATGAAGATCGTCGATGGTGCTGTTGGCCTTGAGGATGTCGCGGGCCACTTCCAGGTCCCGGGTTTCCAGCAGCTCGACGAGCTTGTCCGCGATCAGTTGGTCCTGCTCGGCCATTTTGTTGAACGTGTCCGTCATGGACGCAGGAATCACAGTGGACGGGAAGCGCAGCCGGGCCAGCTGGGCGAGGTGGCGGGCCAAGTCTCCCATCCGCTCCAGGGAAGCGCTCATGCGCAGGGAGCCCACGATCATCCGCAGATCGCTGGCCACCGGCCCCTGCAGGGCAAGGATATCGATGGCGCGCTCATCGAGGCTGGTCTGCAAAAAGTCGATGCGGGCGTCCGCGGCAATGACGTCCTCAGCCAGATCAACGTCGGCAATCTGGAACGACGTAGCGGCCTTCCCCATTGCTTCGCTGACCAGCTTCGAAATCTCCACCAGCTGCTCACCCACCTGGGTCAACTCTTCCTGAAAAACCTTACGCACGTGGGCGTCCTTTCTTTGGAACTCCGCCCCTCAGGTGGCAGACGGAACTCATGTCGCCATTCGGCACTCCAACGTACAACTATGTCAGCGTGCGGTAAACGATTAGTCGGTTGTAGATGAACGTTAGCTGAACCGTCCCCGTAATGGCCCATGACGCACCGTCTGGGCGGGAACCACGGCCTAAGCTGGAGTCGTGGATCCTATGCTCACCGGTGTCATCGCCGGCCTGGTCGGCCTGTCGCTCGGTACCTTTGGCGTGCTCGCTTTCAGGATCAGTGAAAAGCAGCGCAAGCTTGTTGACGTCGACATGGACGAACCCGCTTTGCCGGCCGGCGCCGCGGAAGTGCTGGCCGTAGTCGGACGGGCTTTTGTGGTGGTTGACGCGGTGGACGGGGTGGTGCGCGCCAGCCCGGCAGCTTATGCGTACGGTCTGGTCCGTGGCCATACGGTGGTCCACAAGGAACTGCTGGACATGACGGCCGGCGTGCGCCGCGACGGCGTGATTCTGGAGAAACGGCTGGAGCTGCAGCGCGGTCCGCTGGGCCAGGGAACTATCATCGTGCAGGTCCGGGCGGCCATGCTCGGCGAGGAATATATCGTGCTGCTGGCTGACGACCGCACCGAAATCACCCGCACCGAAGAGATCCGCAACGACTTCGTGGCCAACGTGTCCCACGAGCTGAAGACCCCGGTGGGCGCAATTTCCCTGCTGGCCGAGGCGCTGGAGTCCTCAGCCGACGACGAACAAGCGGTTCGCCGGTTCGCCAAGCGGATGCACAAGGAATCAGGCCGGCTGGCCGCCCTGGTCCAGGACATTATCGAACTTTCGCGCCTCCAGGGTGCCAGCGTCTCCCAAGAGGGCAAGGCCGTGGACATCAACGCGGTCATCACCGAGGCAGTGGACCGGTCCCAGCTCCCCGCTGAAAGCAAGAACATCCGGATCGTGGTGGGCGACCGGGTGGAAGCCACCGTCTTTGGTGACCGGGACCTGCTGGTGACAGCACTGCGTAACCTGATCGACAACGCCATCCGCTACTCCCCGGAAAACACCAGGGTAGGCGTGGGCGTCCGGTCCAAGGAGGGGCTGATCGCCGTTTCTGTCACGGACCAGGGCGAGGGCCTGACCCCGGAGGACCAGGAGCGGGTGTTTGAGCGCTTCTATCGGGTGGATGCGGCGCGTTCGCGCCACACGGGCGGAACGGGCCTGGGCCTGAGTATCGTCAAACACGTTGCCTCGAACCACGGCGGTGAAGTGACATTGTGGTCACGGCCCGGCCAGGGTTCCACTTTCACCCTGCGGCTGCCCGAGATGGAAAGCCAGGACGAGCCGGATACTGCAGGTGTCAAACAACGAGCCGTACCCGAGCGTGACAAAGAACGCGGCGTACATGAGCAAGGAGCCAGCGCTTGAGCAGGATTTTGATTGTTGAAGACGAAGAATCTTTCAGTGATCCGTTGTCCTATTTGTTGGGCAAGGAGGGGTTCGAGGTTGAGGTGGTAGACAACGGCTTGGACGCCATCACCGAATTCGACCGAAATGGCGCGGATCTGGTGCTGCTGGATCTGCAGCTCCCCGGCCTGTCAGGCACCGAGGTCTGCCGCCAGTTGCGGCAGCGCTCCAGCGTTCCGGTCATCATGCTGACGGCCAAGGACTCCGAAATAGACAAGGTGGTTGGCTTGGAGCTGGGAGCCGACGACTACGTCACCAAGCCCTACTCCTCCCGCGAGCTGGTAGCCCGCGTTCGGGCCGTGCTCCGCCGGCAGGGTGAACCTGAAGAACTGATCTCGGCCACAGTGCAGGCCGGCCCTGTCCGGATGGACATCGAACGCCATGTGGTCAGCGTGGATGGCCAGCAGGTCCTCCTGCCGCTGAAGGAATTCGAGCTGCTGGAAATGCTGTTGCGCAACTCCGGCCGCGTGCTGACCCGCGGCCAGCTGATCGACCGGGTCTGGGGCTCGGACTATGTGGGGGATACCAAGACCCTTGACGTGCACGTCAAGCGCCTGCGCGGCAAGATCGAGCCCGACCCCTCCGTGCCCCGCTACCTGGTAACCGTCCGAGGCCTGGGCTACAAGTTCGAGCCGTAGGCTTCCCCGCCGGTAAGGCACACAAGGCATCACGCGCAGGAGGCTTCAAGTGCACAAAAGGAGGGGCTCCCCCGCGGGGGAGCCCCTCCTTTTGTGCTTTGTTGTTGCTGCTTAGTGGGCCGCACCTGTGCTGGTGGCCGACTGCGACGGGCTGGGTGTGGCGGATCCGGTCGGTTCGCTGCCGGCCGGCAGGTACTCCTTATACTCCGCGAGCGAAGCATCCAGGACGGGGATCCGGACAGTCTTCGTCACGTTGGTGCCGTCTTCAGTGACCTTGACGTCCACAAGCGAACCGGCGATGCCGCCGCTGGTGCTGAGGATGGCTTCATCCGCGGAGTCGTTGAGCAGGGTGTAGGAGTTCGCTTTCACCGGCACCTGCGTCTGCGAACCCTCGGCACCGTTGACCGTGAGCTTGACGTCCTTTGATGAGGAGTTGTAAACGGCGCCGAGCAGGCGGCCGGGCTTGTCTTCGCCGGCGGAGACAATCAGCATGTTGCGCAGCTGCAGCGGACCCAGGTCGGCGCGGATACCGTCCGACGCCGCGTACTGGTGAGAAGTCTGCTGGGGGTTGATGTAGCCACAGCCGGTCATCGTCGCCAGGACGAGGGCCAGGGATCCTGCCGCCAGTGCCAGTTTGCCGCCCTGGGCCCGGTTCATCGCAGTGAAACGCACGTCACGTACTCCTCGAGAGTCTTGAAACATTATTCAGCCATAGCCTAACGGCAAACCGGGCCAAACGAGGATTCCGCACGGTCACGTTGCCCTTGGCAGCAGGCCGCACATGCACTATTATCTGCATCCGTCAAGGGGTCCAGGGGGGTCTATTCTGCCCATTTTCCGCGTATTTCCGGGGTTTCGGGACCGGTTCGGGGCCAGTCATATGCCCGAATCGTGATAAACTGATCTGCGGGAAAGGGGAATGTCCACATGGTATTTGAGGTCGGCGAGACAGTAGTTTACCCTCACCACGGTGCTGCAAAAATTGAAGAAATCAAGATGCGCACTGTCAAGGGCGAAGAGAAAATGTATCTCAAGCTCAAGGTGGCTCAGGGTGATCTGACCATTGAAGTTCCAGCAGAGAACGTTGACCTTGTTGGGGTTCGTGACGTAGTGGGCAAGGAAGGTCTGGAGCACGTATTCGATGTGCTGCGGGCCGAGTTCACTGAAGAACCCACCAACTGGTCGCGCAGATACAAGGCAAATCTGGAGAAGCTTGCTTCCGGTGACGTCATCAAGGTAGCAGAGGTTGTTCGCGACCTTTGGCGCCGTGATCACGATCGGGGCCTTTCCGCAGGTGAGAAGCGCATGCTGGCCAAGGCCCGGCAGATTCTGATTTCAGAACTTGCTCTGGCCGAAAAGACCGACGAAGAGAAGGCGGCAAGCGTTCTCGACGAGGTCCTGGCTTCCTAAGAATTGAACCCCGGGGGTACGCGAGTGCTTCCGGGGTTTCTTTTTGCCCTTTTTCGGACCACGCCTCGGCTGCGGCAGGCGCGTCGCGTGGGTGGGATTCGGCAGGCCGGGCAGGCGGGGACGTAGGCTGGACAGTATGAACAACGGACTTCCCCGCCCCGTCACCGCGGTCGTCATAGTGGCTGCCGGTTCCGGCGAACGGCTGGGTTACGGCATGCCCAAGGCGCGGGTGCCGCTGGGGAGTGACGCCATCCTCACCCATGCCCTCCGGGGCGTCGCCGCCGCGGGCGTCGCACGCCAGATCTGTGTGGCCCTGCCGCCCGGCGATACCGTCCTGCAGGAGTTGTGCGCGGCCTTCGCCGAGGAACTCCGGGCGGGGCACGACGGCAACCCGGAGAGCCCGCTTCCCCTGCTGACCACAGTCGACGGCGGCGCCACCCGTGCCGCGTCCGTCCGGTCAGCGTTGGCCGCCTTGCTGGACGGCACCGAAGCCGTACTGGTCCACGACGCCGCCAGGGCGCTGACGCCCGAGTACGTCTTCCACCGCGTTGTTGATTCCCTGGCTGCCGGCGCCGTTGCCGTGATTCCGGCGGTACCGGTGGTGGATACGGTGAAGATGGTTACCCCGACGAGCGGTGACGACAGCAGGATCGCCCCGGAACTCGTGACGGGGACAGCACCGCGGGATGAGCTCCGTTCGGTCCAGACGCCCCAAGGGTTCCGGCTGTCCACACTGATCCAGGCCCATCAGGCGGCGGCGGGCTTTGACGAGAAGCAGGCTGCCGCGGTCACGGACGACGCCATGCTGGTTGAACTGCTGGGAGTTCCGGTACATGCAGTGCATGGCTCCACCCAGTCATTGAAAATCACCACGCCGCTGGACCTGATCATTGCCGAAGGGCTGCTGGAGGGCCCGTTGGGCATCCGCTGGGTGGAAGGTTAATCGTGAGTGAAGCCAAGATGATCCTGCCGCGCACGGGTATCGGCCTGGATGTCCACGCCTACGCCTCCGATGACCTCCCCCGTCCGCTCTGGCTGGGCGGGCTGTTCTGGGAAGGCGAGCGCGGACTGGCCGGGCATTCGGACGGTGACCCCGTGGCCCATGCCGCCGCCGACGCCCTGTTCTCGGCCGCCGGCATCGGGGACCTCGGCACGCACTTCGGCACCGACCGCCCGGAGTTCGCCGGCGCCTCCGGCATCACGCTGCTGGCCGAGGCGGCGAGGATTGTCCGTGCTGCCGGCTTTGAGATCGGCAACGTGGCGGTGCAGTTCGTGGCTACCCGGCCCAAATTCGGCCCGAGGCGGGAAGAATCCCAACGTGTGCTGAGCGAAGCGGCCGGGGCTCCGATCAGTGTTACCGCCACCACCAGCGACGGACTGGGTTTCACCGGCAGGGGCGAGGGCATTTCCGCCGTCGCCACCGCTTTGGTCTATCCGCGTTGATTCAACTGCGAGCTGTTCAGGCCGGATATCGCGCGGGGGCCGCCACGCAGGCCTTTTCCGCTAATCTGGAGCGGTGACTCTCCGCTTCTATGACACCGCTTCCGCCGAAGTCCGTGACTTCGTTCCCCTCGTCCCGGGAAAAGCGAGCCTGTACTACTGCGGAGCCACCGTGCAGGGCATGCCGCACGTGGGCCACATCCGCTCGGCGATCGCCTTTGACCAGCTCACCCGCTGGCTCGAGTACAAGGGGCTGCGGGTCACCGTGGTCCGCAACGTCACGGACATCGATGACAAGATCCTCGCCAAGTCTGCCGAGTCGTTCAGCCCGGACTTCGAAGCCGGACCGGACACCGTCCGCGAGGAAGAATGGTGGGCGCTGGCTTACCGCTACGAGCAGGCGTTCCTGCAGGCCTACGACACGCTCGGCGTTTCCCGGCCCACCTATGAGCCCCGGGCAACCGGCCATATCCCCGAAATGCATGCGCTGATCCAGCAGCTGATCGACCGGGGCCACTCCTACCCCGCGCTGGACGACTCCGGGGATGTTTACTTCGACGTACGGTCCTGGGACAAGTACGGGTCACTGACGCGCCAGAACATTGACGACATGCAGGGTGCCCCGGACGCGGATCCCCGAGGCAAGAAAGACCCTCGCGACTTTGCGCTGTGGAAGGGCTCCAAAGAAGGAGAGCCGACGACGGCGAGCTGGGCCTCGCCCTGGGGCGCCGGCCGCCCGGGCTGGCACCTGGAATGCTCCGCCATGGTCACCAAGTACCTCGGCACCGAATTTGATATCCACGGCGGCGGACTGGACTTGCGCTTCCCGCACCACGAAAACGAGATGGCCCAGTCCCAGGCCGCTGGGCACGGCTTCGCCAACTTCTGGATGCACAACGGCATGGTGACCTACCAGGGCGAAAAAATGTCCAAGTCCATCGGCAACACCATCAGCCCTTCGGAGATGCTGGACCTCGCGTCGCCGCGGGTGGTCCGCTACTACCTCGGACAGGCCCACTACCGCTCAGTGCTGGACTACCGCCCCACGTCGCTGGAAGAGGCCGCCGCCGCCGTCGAACGCATCGACGGTTTTATCAGCCGCGCCGTTGGTGCACTCTCCGCCGGCGGGAACTATGGCTTCTTCACGTACGGCAAGGTTCCCGAGGCGTTCGAGCGGGCCATGGATGACGATCTCAACGTGCCGCAGGCCCTCGCCGTTGTCCACGAAACGGTTCGGTCCGGAAATTCGGCCCTGACGGAGGGGCGGCTGGAGGACGCACAGCAGGCGCTGCACAGCGTTCATGACATGTTGCGCGTCCTGGGCCTGAACGCAGTGGCTTCTGGCCCGGCGGCGGACGCCCGGGAATCGGCTGCCCTCGACGTCCTGGTGGAAGCCCAACTCGCTGCCCGCGCCCAGGCCCGGGCGGCCAAGGACTGGGCTGCCTCCGACGCCATCCGGGACACACTGAAGGCGGCCGGCGTCGTCGTCGAAGATGGCCCAGATGGTGCTACGTGGAGCCTGCAACGGGACTGAACCGGCGATTTTACTTGATTCAGTAGACTGGTAAGCAGATTCAGTCAAACAATCAAGGGTGGAAAATCATGGCCAACAACGGTCGCCGGTCGGTCAAAGCAAAGAAGGGGCCAACCATCGGAACCGGTGGCCATGGCCGCAAGGCCCTGGAAGGCAAGGGTCCCACGCCCAAGGCGGAGGACCGCCCGTACCACAAGGCGCACAAGAGCAAGCAGCTTGCCGAACGTTCGGCCGCCAAGCGTGGCACGGGCGCGCGCAGCGCCGGTGCCTCCCGATCGGGCCCCAAGGGCCGCGCCACCGAGGAAGTCGTCACCGGCCGTAACTCCGTAGTTGAAGCCCTCCGCGCCGGGATCCCCGCGAAGGCCCTGCACATCGCCATCCGGATTGAAATGGATGACCGCGTCAAGGAGTCGCTGAAGATCGCCGCCGAACGCGGCATCCCGCTGCTCGAGACCGGCAAGACCGAACTGGACCGCATGACGGAAGACGCCGTGCACCAGGGCCTGGTCCTGCAGATCCCGCCCTACGAGTACCAGGATGCGTATGATCTGGCCGAGGAAACCGTGGACCGCTGGAAGAAGGGCCACGTAGCCAACGCGCCGCTGTTTGTTGCCCTGGACGGCATCACGGATCCGCGCAACCTCGGTGCCATCATCCGCTCCGTCTCGGCCTTCAGCGGCCACGGCGTCATCGTCCCGGAACGCCGCTCCGTGGGCGTCACGGCATCCGCCTGGAAGACTAGCGCCGGCGCGGCCGTTAGGGTTCCGGTGGCACGTGCCGCCAACCTGAACAGTGCCCTGAAGCAGTTCAAGAACATGGGCATCTTCGTCCTGGGGCTCGACGGCGACGGCGACGTTTCGCTGCCTGACCTCACCCTGGCCACGGAGCCCGTGTGCATTGTGGTCGGTTCCGAGGGCAAGGGCCTGAGCCGCCTGGTCCGCGAAAACTGCGACCAGATCGTCTCCATCCCGATCAACTCCGCCATGGAATCGCTGAACGCGTCCATGGCCGTTGGCATCTCGCTGTACGAAATCTCCAGGCAGCGCGGCGTCAAGTAGTCCTCCCCACCGTCTCCCTGGCGGCGTGGGCGTTTTCGTGCTGCTCTCTCACCTTTGGTGGATTCAACAGAAACGCTCTCGCAGTTCCTGCAACTTAAAACAGAAACGCTCTCTCACCTGGTGAGAGAGCGTTTCTGCTTAAGTTGCGAAAGGTGAGAGAGCGTTGGAGTAGGTGGGTCCGCACGGCGTCATAAAAAGCACTAGTGCAGTTCAACAGCCGCTGGCCGCTACCATTGACGTGATGGTCATGCCGCTTTTCGACACCGCTTCCACCCAGGATGCCTCTTCGTCATATCCGCTCGGTGTCAGCGTCCCGCGCCCGGGTTCGGGAGCGGATTACGGCGTGCAGTCCAGTGCAAACGTGGCCGTGTACGCTCCGGCCGTCGAGAACCTTGAGATTGCCTATAAGGCCGCCGGTGGTGATTGGCATCTGCAGACCTTGCCCAACGTCACCCATGGCGTGCACCACGGAATTGTTGAAGATTTCCCGTACGGGTCGCTGTACGGGTTTCGCGCCACGCCCAAGGCAGAGACGCTGCCACTGGCGGTCCCCGTTATGGATCTGGACGACGACGGCGGGCAGCCTCTTCTGCTCGATCCTTACGGCCGGGCGGTGGACCAGCGGGAAGGGTTCCTGACGAGCGTCCGGATGGCCGGCGATTTTGACTGGGGCGATGACGAACGGCCCCGGACGCAGTGGCGGAACACCATCATCTACGAGGCCCACGTCCGCGGCCAGAGCATGCTCCACCCCGATGTCCCCGAGGAACTGCGCGGAACCTACGCCGGAATGGCCCATCCGGCCGTCATTGAGCATTTCAAGAGCCTGGGCATCACCTCTGTCCAACTGCTCCCGGTGCACTTCCACATCGATGAGCTGCACCTGCAGAACCTCGGCCTGACCAACTACTGGGGCTACAACACGGCCGCGTTTTTCGCACCGCACGCGGCCTACGCCACGCAGGCTGCGCAGGACGCCGGTCCGCACGCCGTTCAGGACGAGTTCAAGGGTATGGTCAAGCTCCTCCACACGGCGGGTCTTGAAGTGATTCTCGACGTGGTCTACAACCACACCGCCGAGGGCGGCCCGGACGGCCAGGCCATCAGCTTCCGCGGACTCGGCGAGGACACGTATTACCGAACGGATGTCCACGGGAAGTACATCGACACCACCGGGTGCGGCAACAGCATGAATTTCGGCCAGCCCCGGGTGGTCCAGCTGGTGCTGGACTCCCTCCGGTACTGGGTGAACGAGTTCCACATCGACGGCTTCCGCTTCGACCTGGCAGTGACGCTCTGCCGGAACGCGGACAACGAATTTGATCGCCGGCACCCCTTCCTGGTGGCGGTGGCTGCCGATCCCGTGCTGTCCGAGGTGAAACTGATCGCCGAGCCCTGGGACGTCGGCTACGGCGGCTGGCAGACAGGCCGGTTCCCGGGCGGCTGGGTTGACTGGAACGACCACTTCCGGGACGGCGTCCGCTCCTTCTGGCTTGCCGGCCGGGCGGCCATCGAAGCCGGCGGGCAGGGCGGGTCCGTGGCTCGGCTGGCGGATGCACTGTCCGGATCTGCGGGGCTTTTTGAGGCGTCAGGCCGGTCCAGGCTGGCCTCGGTCAACCTCATCACGGCACACGACGGCTTCACTCTGAACGACCTTGTGTCCTATGACCGCAAACACAACGAAGCCAACGGCGAGCAGAACCGGGACGGGCACGGTGACAACCGCAGCTACAATCACGGCTTTGAAGGCCGGAGCGAGGACGAGAATATCCTGGCGCAGCGGGCGCAGTCCCGCCGGAACCTGATGGCCTCCCTGATGATTTCGCTCGGCGTGCCCATGATCACTGCCGGTGACGAGCTGGCACGCACGCAGCAGGGAAACAACAACGCCTACTGCCAGGACAACCCCTTGGCCTGGCTCGACTGGACGCGCACCCCGGAATCCGCAGAGATGCTCCGCAGCACCAAGCGCTACGTCCGGCTGCGCAAGGAGTTCCTGGCAAGCCAGCCCCATGATTTTCCGGCGCGGGACGAGCAGTCCTATCTCTACTGGTTTGATCACTCCGGACAGCCCATGTCTATGGACCAGTGGAATGATCCCCGGCACCGGGTGATGCAGCTGCTGCTCGGCTCGGACGACGGCACGCTGGCGGGCCTCGTAGTGGTCAACGGCAGCGGCTCCGACGTGAACATCACACTCCCGGAACTCACGAACGACGACGGAACGCCGCGCAGGATGTTTGAGCTGCGGCTGACCACCTCGCCGCTGCACGAGCTTCGCCAGGGCAGCCGGGTGGCCTCGGGCGAGATTGACATCATCGAAGCAAACTCGATCAACATTTACCGCACGTAACTGCGGAGGGGACGAAAATTGCGCAACCGCTCCGTTGTTGCCCTGCTGCTGACCGGACTGCTGGCCATTGCGGTGTTCGCTTTCGGCGGCACCGGGCTCCTTGAGACGCTGACGGGAAGTACGACGCCGGCAGCAAGTTCCAGCGCGGCCCCCGTCCCAGGGGCTCCCGTTCCCGGTCCTGCGGAGCTTCCAGCCCCGGCGGTAGTACCCGCCAACCCGTCCGGCCTGCCCGCAATCAAGGAATCCCAGCTGCCGGCCGAAGCTCGCACCACGCTCGCGGCGATCCGCGCCGGCGGCCCCTACCGCTACAGCCAGGACAACAAGACGTTCGGCAACTTTGAGCGCATTCTCCCGCGGCAGGATTCAGGCTACTACCGCGAGTACACCGTGCCTACCCCGGGTGAATCGGACAGGGGAGCCCGCCGCATCGTCACTGGCTCCGAGGGCGAGAAGTACTACACCCCGGACCATTACGACTCGTTCAAATACATCACAGAAGGCAGCTGAACACCGTCATGAAAATCTACTCCGCCGATACGTGGACCATCGAAGAACTGCAGGAACAGATAGCCGACGCCGGCCGCCGCAGCCTGGTGGTCCCCGCTGCCGACAGCAATAGGGCGGTCCTGGAAACCTTCGGCGTAGTGCTCGCCTTCCCTGAGCACTACGGCGTGAACATGGATGCCCTGAACGATTCCCTGCACGATTTCGCGGACAGCATCGGCGAAGACGGGAGTGCCCCGGTCACCATCCTCTGGCAAGTGGCCGCAGCGTTCCGCGGGGACCGGACCTTCGGGATCATCTGCGAGATCCTCCAGGACGCCGAGAGCTACGCCGGACGTGACCTGGCGGTCACGGCAGTGCTCCTCTAGATATAACGGCCGGGATCAGGCGTTGACGATCAGCCCCAGCTCGGCTTTGGAAGCCAGTGCCTCGTGCCGGGGCAGGACGCGGACGGTGTAGCCGAACGGACCTGATCGGTCAATAAGCAGGGAGCCGCTGAACAGGTGGCGCCCGTCGCCCAGGTCCTCTTTCGAGCTCAACTCCATCAACGTGACGTCTGCCAGGGTGTCGCTTTCCTCGGCGCGCCCATAGGCCACCTCCACTGAAACATCCTCCGGCGACAGGGTGTTCAGCGCGATGTAGGCGTTCACCTGCAGGGTGTCCCCGATCTGCGGATCCTCGGAAACTCCCACGGAGTCCACATGTTCGACGTGCAGCAGCGGCCACGCGGAACGCACCTTGGCCGTCCATGCAGCCAGGATACGGGCCTGGGCGAAGGAGTCGGCAACGGCCCTGCGTCCGGCCTCGGCTGCGGGGCGGTACAGCAGGTTGACGTAGTCGTGCAGCATGCGCTCGGCGGAAACGGCCGGGCCCAGATGGGACAGCGTGTGCTTGATCATTGACACCCAGTGCGTGGGGACTTTCTCCGTGCCAGTGGTGGATGGTCCGGCAGCACCTGCACTGTCCGACACCGTGTTCCCGTAGAAGCGCGGCGCCACCTGCGTCTCCAGGAGTTCGTACAGCGCCGCCGCCTCGATGTCGTCCCGCTCTTCGGGGGACGCGTCATTGTTGGCGGTGGGGATCGCCCAGCCGTTCTCGCCGTCGTACATTTCATCCCACCAGCCGTCCATCACCGAAAGGTTCAGCGAACCGTTGATGGCGGCCTTCATGCCCGACGTGCCGCACGCCTCCAGGGGGCGGAGCGGGTTGTTGAGCCACACGTCGCAGCCCGGGAAGAGCGTTCTGGCCATTGCGATGTCGTAGTTCGGCAGGAAGGCGATGCGGTGGCGGACCTCGGGGTCGTCGGTGAAGCGGACCAGATCCTGGATCATCTTCTTCCCGGCATCATCTGCCGGGTGGGACTTTCCGGCGATCACCAGTTGGATCGGGTGCTTCGGATGCAGCAGCAACGCCTTGAGCCGGTCCGGCTCGCGAAGCATCAGCGTCAGGCGCTTGTACGTGGGGACGCGCCGGGCGAAGCCGATGGTCAGCACATCGGGGTCCAGGACGCTGTCGGTCCAGCCAAGCGCGGCGTCGGCGGCGCCGCGCTTCTTCCACGCGGCCCGGAGCCGGCGGCGTACGTCCTCCACCAGTGCTGTGCGCATTTCACGGCGCAGCGCCCAGACGTCCGCATCGCTGACGTTGTAGGCAAGGTCCCAGCGGCCCATGGCTTCGGCCTCGGTGCCGAACTGTTCCCGCGCGAGCCGGGAGATGCGTCCGTCCACCCAGGTGGGTACATGCACGCCGTTGGTAACGGACGTGATGGGCACCTCGGAGTGGTCGAACCCGGGCCATAGGGCCGAGAACATCCCGCGGGATACCTCGCCGTGCAGCTTGGCGACGCCGTTGGCCCGCTGTGCCAGCCGCAGCCCCATCACGGCCATGTTAAAGACTGACGGATTGCCGGCGGCGTAGTTTTCCCGGCCCAGTTCCAGGATCCGGTCCACTGGTACCGCGGGCGCAAGCCCCGCCTGGAAGAAGTGGTGGATCTGGGAGATCTCGAAACGGTCGATGCCAGCCGGAACGGGAGTGTGGGTGGTGAAGACCGTTGACGCCCGGCCAGCGGCGAGGGCTTCGTCGAAGCTGAGGGCCGCGTCGCCGGCCATCAGTTCCTGGATGCGCTCAATACCGAGGAAGCCGGCGTGGCCCTCATTGGTGTGGAACACCTCGGGCGCCGCGGTTCCGGTCAGCTGCTGGTAGGCGCGCAGCGCCTTGACTCCGCCCATGCCCAGCAGGAGCTCCTGCTGGAGCCGGTGGTCGCCGCCGCCGCCGTAGAGACGGTCTGTGATGCCGCGGGCGGCGTCGTCGTTGCCGGGAACGTTGGAGTCCAGCAACAGGAGGGGAACGCGTCCGACGTCGGCACGCCAGATGTGTGCCAGCAGCCGGCGCCCGTTGGGGAGCGGGAGCGAGATCTGCAGGGGCCGGCCGTTGCCGTCGGCGGACGGCTCACGGAGGAGTGTGAGGGGGAGACCGTCCGGGTCTAGTACCGGATAGGTTTCCTGCTGCCATGCGTCGCGGGAGAGGGACTGCTGGAAGTAGCCGGCCTGGTACAGCAGGCCCACGCCGATCAGGGGCACGCCGAGGTCCGAGGCGGCCTTGAGGTGGTCGCCGGCCAGGATGCCCAGGCCGCCGGAGTACTGCGGCAGGACTTCGGTGATGCCAAATTCGGGGGAGAAGTACGCGATGGCGGCGGGGGAATCCTCGCCCAGGCCCTGGTACCAGCGGGGCTGCTCAAGATACCGGTCAAGGTCCTCGGCGGCGGCCCGGACCTGGTTCACCACCGACTGGTCGGCGGCGAGGCGCTGGAACTCTTCGCGGCTGACCCGGCCTAGGAAACTGATGGGATCCTGGCCGGATTCCTCCCAGATGCGGGGGTTCAGGGCTGCGAAAAGTTCACGGGTGGGCCGGTGCCAGGACCAGCGCAGGTTGGTGGCCAATCGGGCCAGCGGCCTGATGGGTTCCGGGAGGACTGTTCTGACGGTAAATCTGCGGATTGCCTTCACCTGCGCCACACTAACCGACAACATCAACGTCCGGAACCGCTTTGGCTTTCTTTTAGGTAAATGACAGTTGGCGTGGCGGATAAGTCGAATCGCGGCGACAAAAAGCACCGCAGGCTTAGCAATCTGGACCATTTCTCGCTAACGTCGAGCCTGTGACGACTAACTCAGCAACCCTTGCCGCCTCAAAGAAAAAGCCGAAAGGCAAAATCACCGACGGGCTAATATTTGGCCGGTTTCCGATCACTGCCGTGCAGCCTGTGGTGGAAGGTGGAAAGTATCCTGCCAAGGCATTGCCGGGGGAAGGAATTGTGGTGGGCGCCACCGCTTTCCGGGAGGGGCATGACCAGCTGGGTGTCAGCGCGGTCCTCTTGGATCCCCGGGGGAAGGAACGCCAGCGCGTCAGGCTGGCGCCGCCCAAGGGGGAACGCGGCCTCGGCACGGACCGCTGGGAGGGCATCCTCACGCCGTCGGACGTTGGAAACTGGACCTTTCTCATTGAGGCCTGGCACGACCGCTACGGAACCTGGCACCACAACGCCGAGGTCAAGGTGGCGGCAGGCATCGACGTGGAGCTGATGCTCGCCGAAGGCTCAGCGCTGCTGTCAGAAGCGGCCGCCGACGCCTCCCGCAATGCGTCGGACCGGCGCACCCTGCGCATGGCGTCTTCCATTCTGGCAAACGGGTCCCTCACCGATGAGGAACGTCTGGCAGCCGGCTTCGGCGCGGACGTGGCCGCCGTGGTGGACCGCCAGCCGATCCGCGAACTGGTCACCGTTTCCGAGACGTTCCCGCTGCTGGTGGAGCGCGATCTCGCGGGCCGCGGAGCCTGGTATGAGTTCTTCCCTCGGTCCGAAGGCGCCGTCAGGGACGCCATCACCGGGGCGTGGACGTCCGGGAATTTCCGGACCGCAGCGAAGCGGCTGGACGCGGTGGCGGAAATGGGCTTCGACGTGCTCTACATGCCGCCGATCCATCCCATTGGCGTCCAGCACCGCAAGGGCCCCAACAACACGCTGATTGCCGGCCCGCACGATCCCGGCTCGCCCTGGGCCATCGGCGCCAAGGAGGGCGGCCACGACGCCATACACCCTGAGCTGGGCACGTTCGAGGACTTCGATGCTTTTGTGGCCCGCGCCAACGAACTGGGCCTGGAAGTCGCCCTGGACCTGGCGCTGCAGGCCGCGCCGGACCACCCCTGGGTACAGTCCAACCCGGAATGGTTCACAACCCGGGTGGACGGCAGTATCGCGTACGCAGAAAACCCGCCCAAGAAATACCAGGATATTTTTCCGCTCAATTTTGACAATGATCCAGAAGGTCTTGCGAAGGAAATCCTGCGGGTCGTGCTGCTGTGGGTCAGCCATGGCGTGAAGATCTTCCGGGTGGATAATCCGCACACCAAGCCGGTGTGGTTCTGGGAGTGGCTCATTGGCCAGGTCAACAGAAAGACCCCTGGCGTGGTGTTTCTCGCGGAAGCGTTCACGCGCCCTGCCATGATGCACGCCTTGGGCCGGGCGGGCTTCCAGCAGTCCTACACCTACTTCACGTGGCGGAACACCAAGAAGGAACTGGAAACCTACTTCACGGAAGTCAGCCACGAGTCGCCGGCCTACTTCCGGCCCAACTTTTTTGTCAACACGCCGGACATCCTCACGGAATACCTGCAGTTCGGCGGTCCGGCGGCGTTCAAGATCCGCGCCGCATTGGCCGCCACCGCCAGCCCCTTGTGGGGCGTTTATGCCGGCTACGAACTCTATGAGCATGTTGCCCGCCCCGGCGCGGAAGAGTACATCGACAACGAGAAATTCGAATACAAAGCCCGTGACTGGGACGCTGCCGCGGCCTCGGGCAGGACCCTGGCGCCGTACCTGACCAGGCTCAACGCGATCAGGCACAACCATCCGGCGCTGCTGGACCTGCAGAACCTCACGGTCCACCTCAGTACCGACGACGCCACCGTGGTGTACTCCAAGCACAAGACCCTGCCGGACGGCACCAAGGACACCATCATTGTGGTGGTCAACGTTGATCCGCACGGCATCAGGGAGAGCACCATTTCACTGGACCTGGCTGCCCTGGAACTTGACCCCGAGGACCTGTCGCCCAACGGCGGGTTCCGGGTGGATGACCTCATTTCCGGCGAATCCTGGGAATGGGGCGAATCCAACTACGTCCGCCTGGACGCGCACGTCGAACCCGCACACATCCTGAGCGTGAGGAGATTGCATCAGTGAGCTTTAATCCGCAGAGTTCCAGCCAGCATTTCACCCCCAAGAGCACATTTGAGCTAAACGCCCCTGGCCTGTCCCACGATCCGCTCTGGTATCGGAAGGCCGTCTTCTATGAGGTGCTGGTGCGGGCCTTCGCAGACGCGAACGGCGACGGTTCGGGCGACTTCTCCGGCCTGATCGACCGGCTGGACTACCTGCAGTGGCTTGGCGTGGACTGCCTGTGGCTGCCGCCGTTCTTCCAGTCGCCGCTGCGCGACGGCGGCTACGACATTTCGGACTACAACTCCGTCCTGGATGAGTTCGGCACCATCAGCGACTTCAAGCGGCTGGTGGCCGAGTCCCATGCCCGCGGCGTCCGGGTCATCATTGACCTGCCGCTGAACCACACCTCGGACCAGCACCCCTGGTTCCAGGAATCGCGCAAGGACCCGGACGGTCCCTTCGGCGACTTTTACGTGTGGAGCGACACGGACGAGAAATACCAGGACGCCCGCATCATCTTCGTGGACACGGAGGAGTCCAACTGGACCTTCGACCCCATCCGCCGGCAGTTCTTCTGGCACCGCTTCTTCAGCCACCAGCCTGACTTGAACTTTGAAAACCCCAAGGTCATCGAAGCGCTCTTTGATGTGGTCCGTTTCTGGCTGGACCAGGGCATCGATGGTTTCCGGGCGGACGCCATCCCGTACCTCTTCGAGGAGGAGGGGACCAACTGCGAAAACCTGCCGGCCACCCATGACTTCCTGCGCAAGCTGCGGGCCATGGTGGATGAAGGCTACCCGGGCCGCGTCATCATCGCCGAGGCCAACCAGCCGCCCAACGAGGTGGTGGAGTACTTCGGAACAGCGGAAGAGCCCGAATGCCACATGGCCTTCCACTTCCCCATCATGCCGCGCCTCTACTACGCCCTGCGCGACCAGAAGGCCGCTCCGATCATCGAGACCATGCATGACACGCCGGAGATCCCCGAAGGGGCGCAGTGGGGGACCTTCCTGCGCAACCACGATGAACTGACGCTGGAGATGGTCACGGCCGACGAACGTGCGGCGATGCTGGGCTGGTATGCGCCGGACCCCCGGATGCGCGCCAATATCGGGATCCGGCGCCGCCTTGCACCGTTGCTGGATAACTCCCGGGCCGAGATCGAACTGATCAATGCCCTGCTGCTTTCGCTGCCTGGCAGCCCGTTCCTGTACTACGGGGACGAGATCGGAATGGGGGACAATATCTGGCTCGATGACCGCGATGCCGTGCGCACCCCCATGCAGTGGAACCCGGACCGGAACGCAGGATTCTCCAACGCTGATCCCGGCAAGCTCTACCTGCCGGTCATCCAGTCGCTGGTGTACAACTACGGCATGGCCAATGTGGAAGCCGAGGCCGCCCACTCCGGTTCCCTGCTCCGCTGGACCCGGCAGATCCTCAGCGTCCGCAAGAACCACCCTGCCTTCGGGCTGGGCGCGTTCAAACATGTCGAAGCCGACCACGACGCCGTGGTGGCTTATCTCCGGGAACTTTCGGATGACAACACTGCGGGGCTGCCCGGCCAGTCCATTCTGTGCGCCTTCAACCTTTCGCAGCACCCCGTCGCGGCAAAACTGCGGATTCCCCAGTTTGCCGGCCGCGGGCTGCGCGATGTGTTCGGGGGGCAGCCGTTCCCCGGGATCGACGACGACGGATCACTGACGCTGACCCTGGGAAGCCATGATTTCTTCTGGCTGCGGGTCCGCTCGGCGACGTCCAACCCGGCCTCCCCGTACACGCAGGCACTGCCCATCCTGTCCATCGAGAACTGACATGGCCCAGCCCACCCTCACAGCCACACTGAGCGCCGTCCTTCGGGAATGGCTTCCACGCCAGCGATGGTTCCCCGTGAAGACAGCCGACTTTTCGCTGGAGCAGGCAGGCAGCCTTAGCCTCGAGGATGCCGCCGGGCAGGCGCGGCTGGAGATATTCGTGCTGGCTGTTTCCTCCCGGACGGCCGACGGCGGACTCCGGACTGACGTGGTCCAGGTCCCGCTGAGTTACCGGGACAGTCCGCTCGCCGGAGCGGAGCGGGCACTGGTCGGCCAGGCTCCCGAGGCCGGCATGGCCTGGATCTACGACGCCGTGCACGATCCTTCCTTTGTGTCCTCCTGGCTGGAACTGGTCCGGTCCGAAGCAGGCTCGAGTACGGGTTCGGCGACGGGCCACCGCACTCGGTCGGAGCACCGCCTGCCCACCGCCCATGGAGTCGTCAAAGTCCTGTCCGGCGAGCAGTCCAACAGTTCGGTCATTGTTGACGACGGCGAGTCCGCGGCCATCGTGAAATTCTTCCGGGTCCTCTCTGAAGGGATCAACCCTGAGGTCGAGGTGGGGGCGGCGCTGACGGCCCAAGGCACCTTCGAGGTTCCGGCCACGCTGGGGTGGGTCCGCGGGGAATGGCAAGCGCCGGCGTCCTCCGGGCTCCCGGCACAGGCGCCATCGCAGGGCGAGCTTGCCGTAGCCCACGAATTCCTCGCCGGCGGCCGTGATGCCTGGCGCCTTGCCGTGGATGCCGCGCGCACCGGCGCCGATTTCACCGGCGAGGCGCATGCCCTGGGTGCTGCCACGGCCACGGTCCACCGCCGGCTGGCGGAAGCCCTCGGCATAGCGGTTGAACCGGCCCCGGGTCAGCTTATTGCGCCCGGAGTAGCCCAGCGGGTCCGGCAGGCATGGGCGGAAGCCGGTGCCGCCGTCGGGCCTTACGACGACGCGCTACAGGCGCTTCTTGGCGAGCTCGACGGCGTGCCGGCAGGGCCGCTGCAGCGGATCCACGGCGATCTCCACCTCGGCCAGATCCTTCAGGTCCCCGGCCACGGCGGGCAGCCCGGCCGGTGGGCCATCCTTGATTTTGAAGGTGAGCCACTGCGGCCCATCGCCGAACGCAACTGCCCCGATGTTCCGCTCCGGGACGTGGTGGGGATGCTGCGTTCCTTCGACTACGCGGCAGGCGCGGCAGAACGCGAATATCAGGGTGCCCGCGTTCCGGCGTCCTGGGTCGATGATTGCGCGGACGCGTTCCTTGCCGGCTATGCCGCAGTCACACCCGGCACAATCGACCGGAGTTCACCGCTCTTTGTGGCATTGTGGCTGGACAAGGCCCTTTACGAAGTCGTTTATGAATTGCGGAACAGACCTGACTGGCTGGTCATTCCAACGAATGCCTCCAGGCGGCTCCTCAGCGTTAAAGGCTCCGGCGATCAGGCCAGGGCAGCATCGGAAGGTATCAAAATGACAGGTTCAGCACGTACAGACCGGCTCCGTGTGCCTCTACACGTGGACCCGGAAACCTTGGCCCGCGTGGCGAACGGCGAACACCACGCGCCCCACTCGGTGCTCGGTGCCCACCTGGACGACCACGGCCATGTGACTGTCCGGACCGTCAAGCACCTCGCGGAGTCCGTGAGCGTGGTGACTGCCGTTGGTGCAGTGCCCATGACCCACGAGGCCAGCGGTGTCTGGGTGGCAGTCCTGGAGCCGCTGCAGGCCGGCCACGTGCCCGATTACCGACTGGAGGTCACCTATCCTGGTGCCGCGCCGCTGACCGTGGATGAGCCCTACCGCTACCTGCCCACCGTGGGTGAAGTGGACCTGCACCTGATCGGCGAGGGCCGGCACGAGAAGCTGTGGGAAGTCCTGGGCGCGCACGTCCAGCACTACAAGTCCTCCCTCGGCGATGTTGACGGCGTCTCCTTTGCCGTCTGGGCGCCGAACGCGCAGGCGGTCCGGGTCAAGGGCGACTTCAACGCCTGGGACGGCCGCGAAAACTCGCTCCGCTCGCTGGGATCCTCAGGCGTGTGGGAAGTCTTCCTGCCCGGTGTTTTAGCAGGGGCGTGCTATAAATTCGAGATCAAGACCAAGGGCGGCTACTGGGTCGAAAAGGCCGACCCCCTGGCGTTCGGCACCGAAGTCCCGCCGCTGACGGCGTCCAGGGTGGTGGAGCCGTCGTACGCGTTCAAGGACGCCGAATGGATGGAGGCACGCGCGCAGCGTGACCCGCACAATTCGCCGATGAGCGCCTACGAAGTCCACCTCGGATCCTGGCGCCTTGGCCTGGGCTACCGCGAGCTCGCCAAGGAGCTGGTGGACTACGTCAAATGGCTGGGCTTCACGCACGTTGAGTTCATGCCCGTGGCCGAACATCCCTTCGGCGGCTCCTGGGGCTACCAGGTGACGTCCTACTTTGCGCCGACGTCGCGCTTTGGCCATCCGGACGAATTCCGGTTCCTGGTTGATTCCCTGCACCAGGCCGGAATCGGTGTGCTGCTGGACTGGGTCCCGGCGCACTTCCCCAAGGATGCCTGGGCGCTGGCCCAGTTCGACGGCGAACCCCTGTACGAGCACGCCGACCCGAACCTGGGCGAGCACCCCGATTGGGGAACGCTGATCTTCGACTTTGGCCGCACCGAGGTCCGGAACTTCCTGGTGTCCAACGCGCTGTACTGGCTTGATGAGTTCCACATCGACGGACTCCGGGTTGATGCGGTGGCCTCGATGCTGTACCTGGACTACTCACGCGAAGAGGGGCAGTGGTCGCCCAACCGCTTTGGCGGACGCGAGAACCTGGAAGCCATTTCCTTCCTTCAGGAAGTCAACGCCACCGTCTACAAGACCCACCCCGGCGCGGTGATGATCGCCGAAGAGTCCACAGCTTTCCCCGGCGTCACCGCCCCCACAAGCCACGGCGGCCTCGGCTTCGGGCTCAAGTGGAACATGGGGTGGATGCACGACTCCCTCAAGTACGCCTCCGAGGAACCGGTCAACCGGAAGTGGCACCACGGTACGGTGACGTTCTCCATGGTCTACGCGTTCACCGAGAACTTTCTGCTTCCCATCAGCCACGACGAAGTAGTGCACGGCAAGGGCTCCATGCTCCGGAAGATGCCGGGGGACCGCTGGCAGCAGCTGGCCAACCTGCGCGCCTTCTTTGCCTACCAGTGGGCGCACCCGGGCAAGCAGCTCATTTTCATGGGCACCGAATTCGGCCAAGAGGCTGAATGGTCCGAGCAGCACGGACTGGACTGGTACT
The DNA here is from genome assembly GCF_055412845.1 of Pseudarthrobacter adonitolis. Classification (NCBI taxonomy): domain Bacteria; kingdom Bacillati; phylum Actinomycetota; class Actinomycetes; order Micrococcales; family Micrococcaceae; genus Pseudarthrobacter; species Pseudarthrobacter adonitolis. The sequence goes on from NZ_JBVAYW010000016.1 coordinate 81,085, forward strand.
TGGCCGAGATTCCGGCGCACCGCGGAATGCAGCTCCTCACCAAGGACCTCAACGAGATCTACAGCTCGACGCCGGCCCTCTACGCGCGGGATAACGAGCCCGGTGGTTTCCAGTGGATCAACGGTGGGGATGCTGACCGCAATGTCCTGACGTTTGTCCGCTGGGACAAGGACGGCAATCCCTTGGTGTGCGCCATCAACTTCTCTGGCGGTCCGCATGTGGGTTATGTTCTCGGCGTTCCCGCTGCAGGGGCCTGGACCGAAGTGCTCAACACCGATGCTGCAGCCTATGGCGGTTCAGGTGTCCTGAATGGCGGTGAGCTGATTGCCCTGGACGAAGGGCTTGATGGCCAGCCGGCATCGTTGACCATAACGTTGCCGCCTCTGGGTGCGGCGTACTTCAAGCCCGTTCCGCCGGCGGCCGGCTGACCGCATGGTGTGAACCGGCTCTCGTAAGAGCACGGCAAAAAGCCCGGAATCCCTTGAGGTTCCGGGCTTTTTGCTGCCGTCGGCGTGGGGGCGCACGGGACTGCTTGGGGCTTGGTTGGCCATCCCGGCAAAGTGGTGGTAGAGTTTATTTCCGCGCTGCTCCACGGAGTCAGACCGAAAAAACCGACACGAAAGCCTCAGGCTGATGAAGGTCGCGGACGCCGGTTTGACAAGAGTGAGACCAGCGGGTAAGTTTGAAAAGTTGCTCCGGAGCGATCCACGGCCGATAAAATGGTTGTGGTGGTGCCGGGTGTGTCTGTTGTTTGAGAACTCAATAGTGTGCCAAGTTTGTTGATACCA